>CALQCP020000203.1 GCA_943329105.2 Chitinophaga pinensis
ACATCGTGTGCGAAATCGCCATGATCTACTTCTTTGCGTACTTCTGGACCACTGTGCAGATGAGCCCCGACGATATGGCCAAGCAGTTGAAGGACCACGGTTCCTTCATCCCTGGTCTTCGGCCTGGTCCGCGCACTGCTGAATATTTGCGGACTGTCCTTGGTCGGATCACCTACGTCGGTGCTGGATTCTTGGCGATCATCGCCGTGATTCCCACCTTGGTAACGCAGGCCATGGGCATTCCCTTCCAGGTTTCGCAGTTCCTGGGTGGTACCGGTCTTCTGATTGTTGTCTCCGTTGGTCTGGATCTGATTCAGCGCCTGGAGGCCAACTTGGTCATGCGTAATTACGAAGGCTTCTCCGGTCAGGGCGGCGACGCTCGTGGCAGTCGGATGAGGAGCGCACGCGGATGAATCACGTCGCTGCCGAGCTTCATGGATCCACGAACCCTGCGCTTCCAAGCGCACTTTCGCATGGAACACCGATTGCTCAGGCAGGGGCTTCCGTTTCAACTGTGCGTGCTGCCATGAACCTTCGTTCTGCAGAAGAGATTGCCGCCATCGAACGCTCTGGCGTTGTGGTGGCTGCTGCACTTGAAGCCGCTGAAGCAGCAGTTGTTGCTGGCGTGAGCACGGCTGAACTTGATGCCTTGGTGCGCGCGACCATTGTTGCGCATGGCGCGGAGCCTTCATTCCTTGGATATCCGCACGCTGCAGGTGGTCCGGCGTTCCCGGCATCGTCCTGCATCAGCGTCAACAATGAAGTGGTGCATGGCATTCCCGGCGTGCGCGTACTCAACGCGGGCGATGTTGTGAAGATTGATGTTGGAGCACGCTTTGCTGGATGGTGCGCCGATGCCGCCGTCACGGTGCGCGTCCCCGCGAACACGAATCACGCGCTCGATGCGCACGCTGCCGATGCCATGGTCATCAGCAATGCCACCATTGATGCTTTCATCGCCGACGCATGGCAGACCCTGCATGTTGGCATTGCTGCCATGCAGCCCGGTGTGCGTTGGAGCGAAGTGGCTGGCCGTATGCAGCGATTTGCAGTTGCTCGCGGGCACGGCATGGTTGATGGCTGGCACGGACATGGCGTTGGTCGTTCCGTGCATGAAGCTCCGCAGGCTCCGTCGACTGTTTCCGCTGGTCTGCGCGAGTACCGCGATTTCACACTGCTCCCTGGCATGGTGTTGGCGATTGAGCCAATCGTGGTCATGGGTGCGCAGGGCGTCATCGATGAATCCGGATGCCTGATCCCGGTACCAGTATCAGTGGCCGCAGACCGTTGGACAGTTGCCGTTGCACCTGGACTGGTTGCCGCTCATGTTGAACACACAATTGCAGTGATCCGCTCGGGTCCTCGCATTCTCACTCGCCGCACGGGCGTCCGTGCCGGCATCGCCCTGAACGATTGCAATGGAGGCAGCAGCCGACTCCTCGGCTGACGTCATATGGCTACGAAAGAGTTACATGGCTAAGGAAGACAAGATCACGCTCGACGCCGAAGTGGTGGAGGCTCTGCCGGACGCAATGTTCCGGGTCAAGCTCCAAAACAACCAGGAGATCCTGGCTTACGTAAGCGGCAAGATGCGCAAGTTCTTCATCCGAATTCTTCCTGGCGACAAAGTCACTATTGAACTCAGCCCATACGACATGACCAAAGGCCGCATCGTCTACCGCTTCTAAACCCGCGCCTCGCGCGACAACCGCATTTCACCGTCTCGAACATCCGTCACTTAACCACAAGGAACCACCATGAAAGTCCGCAGCAGCATTAAGCGCCGAACCATGGATTGCCAAATCGTCGTCCGCAAGGGCAAGCGCTTCGTCATCAACAAGAAGAACCCCCGTCTCAAGCAGCGTCAAGGCTAAGAACCGCCGCTGATCACCGTCCTCCTGCATCAACCTGATGCACAAGACAATCACGGCACGCAACGAAGGAAACACACTATGCCCCGTATCGCAGGCATCGACATCCCGGAAAAGAAGAAGATTCGCTTCTCGCTCCGCTACATCTTCGGCATTGGCCCGAAGGTCGCGGACGACATTCTCGCCAAGCTCGGCATCGACGGTGAACGTCGCGCCAGCACTCTTGATGACAAAGAAGTCGCCAGCATTGCAGGCGAAATCGATGCCAATCATCCAGTGGAAGGTGCACTCCGTCGCCAGGTCCAACAGGACATTCAGCGACTGAAGGACACCAAGAGCTACCGCGGCGAACGTCATCGCAAGAACCTCCCAGTGCGTGGACAGCGCACTCGCACCAACGCACGCACCCGCAAGGGTCGCAAGAAGACGGTTGCCGGCAAGAAGGGCGTGAAGGGCTAATTAGCCCCGATACCCCGTTCACCGATTACCGACTGATAGCACCTCAAGGAGCACACAGATATGGCAAGCAAGAAAAAGGTCCGCAAGAACGTAACGAAGGGCGTAGTTCACGTCAACGCTTCGTTCAACAACACCATGGTGACCATCACCGACGTCAATGGCGAGACCATTTCATGGGACTCAGCTGGCAGCGTTGGATTCAAGGGCGCCCGCAAGAGCACGCCGTTTGCGGCGAGCCGCGCGAGCGAGAAGGCCGCCGGCAAGGCGCGTCGTCTTGGCATGAAGGAAGTGGAAGTGCGCGTCAAGGGCCCGGGTCCGGGTCGCGAAAGCGCCGTCACTGCCCTTTACGCCGCTGGCCTGAAGGTCACCACCATCGAAGATTGCACGCCGATTCCGCACAACGGCTGCCGTCCACCGAAGAAGCGCCGCGTCTAAAGCGGCATCGACTTTGTCCCTCTGCCGCAACAGGGGGGCGCGACCGGCTCCGGCAGCGGTCACGCCCATCCGAACAGGCAGAGGATTCCTCACAAAGGGTTCGTCGACCAGCAAGTGGTCAGCCCGAGGTCCTGCCGGACCGTTACTAGGAGATTGAATCATGCATATCCGCTGGCGTGGACTCGAACTTCCCTACCGCCTCGAAAAAGACGAGCGCTCGGCGACCCCGACGTTCGGACGATTCACAGCTGAGCCCTTTGAGCGTGGCTTCGGTACGACGATTGGCAACAGCCTTCGCCGGACGCTGCTCTCAAGTCTCGAAGGTGCAGCAATCACCAAGGTCAAGATCGCGGGCGTGACCCACGAATTCTCGACCATGCCGGGCGTTCTTGAAGATGTCACTGACATCATCCTGAACATCAAGGGCCTGATTGTCAGCATGGACATCGAGTGCGATGAACCCAAGACCATGCGCCTGATGGCCGAAGGCCCAGGCGAAGTCACCGCCGACCTGATCGAGGCTGATCCTGCGATCACCATTCATAACCCCGACAAGATCATCGCCACGCTGACTGACAAGCGTGACTTTGCAGTCGAGTTCACCGTGCAGCGCGGTCGTGGCTATATGCCCGCCACCGAGCAGCACAAGCGTGAAGAAGACCAAGTGCTCGGCGAGATCGCTGTTGATGCGATTTACAGCCCAGTGCAGCGCGTTCGTTTCCGTGTTGAGGACACCCGCGTCGGCCAGCGCACCAACTATGACCGTTTGATCATGGATGTCTGGACCAACGGCACTGTGTCTCCGGACATGGCGATGGTTGAAGCAGCCAAGATCCTGCGCAAGCACCTCAACCCCTTCGTGCAGTACGACGTGGTTGGCAACGAGGTGGTGCCGCATGAAATCTCCCAGGAGAATGACAAGGATCTCGAGCTCTTCAAGAAGCTCGGAATGTCGCTTGCCGACCTGGACCTTTCGGTGCGTGCCGGCAATTGCCTCGAAGGTGGCAAGATCCGATTCGTCAGCGAACTGGTGAACAAGACTGAAAATGATCTGCTGGAACTGCGTGCGTTCGGACGTACGAGTCTCCGTGAAGTTAAGAAGAAGCTCGAGGACATGGGACTCAATCTCGGAATGCCGTTGCCGGAGGGCTTCACGCCCCCGACCGCGGGCTGAGCCGGTCCTAAAAGGAAACAACCATGCGTCATCGTATTGCCGGTTACCAACTCAACGTTACGTCCGCTCACCGTCGCTCCATGCTTCGGAACCTAGCGGCCGGTCTGTTCGAACACGGACAGATCACCACCACGCTCCCGAAGGCGAAGGCTGTTCAGCCGTTCGTCGAGCAACTCATCACGATCGCTAAGCGTCCAACGCTGGCCTCGCGACGCGAGTTGACCTCACGCTTGACTGACCGCATGGTCTTTGCGTGGGTTGCGGACCCGAACACGAAGGACGAGGTCAAGACTGCCCAGAGCCGACTCTGGGAGCTTCCCGCGACCGACGAGATCGAGTTCAATCGATTCGGCGAGCTCCGCAAGGCGCCGCGCCTGATCCAGCACCTTCTCACCAAGGTGGCTCCGCTCTACAAGGATCGCGCCGGCGGCTACACCCGCATCATCAAGCTCGACAAGCGCCGCCTCGGTGACGCATCGGATTTGGTCATGCTGCAGCTGGTTGGTGGCGAAGAAGGTCCGCAGGTCAAGGGACGCAAGTCCACGCGACGCACTGTTGCGGACAAGCGCACTGCCTTCGCCAAGAAGGCGAAGGAGAAGGCGGTCGCTGCGAAGGGCTGAGCCCGGCTGCTTCCGTGATTGTTACGAAGTAATTTCCGCGCGCCCCAAGGATTCCCATGGGGCGCGCGTGTTTTTGCGTTGTGCAGATGGCATCACGGAGTGGTGACGAGCGGTTGCCAACCATTCTGATACGAGAGCCCAGCGGCGGAGTTGACGAGTCGCCGCTCGATCGTGCCGTTGGGCCAAAGTCGGAACAGCACGGTGC
>CALQCP020000204.1 GCA_943329105.2 Chitinophaga pinensis
CGATCGCCGTTGCGATTGACGAGATGCGCTCCCTCGCCGCGCACGGCTTCACTAATGAGCATGCGCCCCGCACCGGCAACGTACAGCGCGGTGGGGTGAAACTGGAAAAACTCAAGATCGGAGAGTTCCGCGCCCGCGCGCCACGCCATGGCCACGCCGTCGCCGGTGGCAACTTTCGGGTTGGTGGTTTCGCGGAACACCTGCCCTGCTCCGCCGGAAGCGAGCACGGTGGCGCGCGCCCACATGATCTGCAACCCGTAACGCGGATGCCAGGTCAGCGCGCCAAGTATGCGGCCCGATCCATCCGCAGCACGCAGCAGGTCAATGACAAAGCAGCGGTCAAACACGCGAATGCCGCGCGTGGCGCGCACGCGCTCAATCAAGCAACGAGCAAGTTCATAACCCGTTGCATCACCATCGGTATGCACAATCCGCGCGTGATGATGCCCGCCCTCCAGGCCAAGCGCGGGCGAACCATCCGCCGCGCGATCGATACGCATGCCCCACTCCAAGAGCCGGGCGATCTCATGGCGACCCTCATCAACCAGCGCGTTCACGGCACCAATATCACAGAGTCCAGCGCCCGCTTCCAACGTATCAGCAACGTGGCTCGCCACTGTGTCTTGATCAGAAAGCACCGCAGCAATTCCGCCCTGCGCCCAACTGGTGTTGGAAAGATCAACCGCTTCTTTCGCTATCACAATCACATCACCGTGGGCCGCCGCCTCAATGGCAGTCCGAAGCCCCGCCACACCAGTGCCAATGACCAGCACATCAGTGAAGATCTGCGGCAGCAACGCACTGCGAAACGGAATCAGGAAACGACGATCGTGATAGATGTGCATCGGGACAGACACCATCCTAGGCAAGGATTGCCACGAAACTCCACGAATAACGCGCTGGCGGGTTCAGAACACCTGCATAACACCTCGTCACGCACGTGCAAGCCTTTCCGTCACGCCCCGTACGCATCAAGCGCCTTCTTGCCGTACACCGTCCCGGGTCCGCCGTTCATCAGCGTGCACACATCAAGCGTTTCCTTGAGTTCTTGTAGGGTGGCACCAGCGACTTTCGCAGCTTTCGTGTGATGAACAATGCAGCCCTCACAAAGGCGGGAAACACCACAAGCGATAGCGATCAGTTCCTTGGTCTTGGTATCGAGCGCATTGGCAGCGAGGCTGACGTGGTGAAGTTGCTTGAATGCGGCGCCGGTTTCTGGGGTCATGGGTAGGTCCTACAAGGTTGTTGAACGAGGGATAGATATGGCAAACACTACTTGGCGTTGGTGGTTTGCACCGCCGCCGAATCAAACTCCGCTGCCCAAATCTGGCTGGACTTCTCTCCGGTTCCCCGCTGCGCAGTCCACATCATCCACTTTCCGTCGTGACTGAAGACCGGGAGCACATCAGCACCGCTGCAGTTGGTGATACGAACAGAAGTCTCCGGATGCAGCGCGTCGCGCATCATGACTTCGTAATTCTGATGGCCCATCTCACTTGATCCATAGATGAAGTGACGACCATCAGGGTGGTAGTACGGGCACCAGTTGACGTGCTCGTTCTTGGTGAGTGCACGCTCGTTGGAAATTCCAGTGACTTTCCCAGAAGGATCGCGCAAGAGATCGGCACTGAAGATCTGCAGGAGGCTGTCGCCCTGCCGATCGCTGCGAAAGATGATGCCACTGCCATCGGGCGTAAAGAACGGGCCGCCGTCGTAGCCGGGGGCGTCAACGATCTTGCGCGTTTCGCCGCTGGGCATGTCCATCACCCAGAGATCGCCCTGCGTCTTGGGATCCACCTGGGTGTAGAGAAGCGTGCGTCCATCGGGACTGAAACTGCACTCGGCGGCGTAGCCATTGCCATCACCGACCAGCGTCTTCAGGCTGCTGGCGGTGCCATCGGCGGTGCGAAGGTTGACTTGCACAATCCGCATCTCCGGCGGAAACTGCCAGCGGTACTTGCCGGTGCCGCGCTGATAGCCGGGCGTCTCTTTGTTGGAAGGCGGCACGATGGTGCTTCCAAAGATCAGAATCTCTGGATGCTTTGGGTGGAACCATCCGCAGGTGTTCGCGCTACCTTCCGGGCTGATGCGCTTGATGTTTGCGAGGGCAGAAATGCGTCCGTCCGATCCGCGTGCCACATCCGCCACATACATGGAATAGAACTCGGCCGGCGCTGCGTCACCGATCGGCTGCTCGATCGCCTGAAAGACAATGGTGCGATCGTCTGGACTGAAGTAACTCTCGCCTGCCTTACTAAATCGATCCGGGAACGTGAGCTGCACATGATGCGTGAGGACCGATGCCTCGGTGGTGCGAAAGTCGGTGAGCGGGGCAGGCGTCGGTGTGGAGGTAGCTGACGTGGCAGCTCGCCCGGCACCCGGCGCGGCACCCGGCGCAGCGGTCGTTACGGCAGCATCCTTCTGCGATGAACATGCGGAGAGGGCGCCAAGGGCGACGACAATGCATACAAGCCGGGGTGCGAACATTCCGTGATTCTAAGAGCGTTCCGCACCGAAAGTAGCGCCGTCCGCGCAATAATGCAGGCGGAAAGCGCGATCGCTCCCCGCACCGCCAGAAAATAGGGACAGGGGTGAACGGCACCTATTTCGGCACCGGGGTGAACAGCGCCAATTCATTACCATCGGGGGATGGATGGACGCGGGTACGAACTTCTGCATGCGGATGAACACCTCCTGGTGGTGAACAAGGAGTGTGGGCTGCTGACCGTGCCTGGCATCGGTCCAGAGAAGGCCGATTGCCTGATCGCACGTCTGCAGAAGGAATGGCCGACCGCTCGCGTTGTTCATCGACTTGATCGCGACACCAGCGGTGTACTGGTGGTGGCGCTTGATGCCGACACACACCGCGCACTCAGCATGCAGTTTGAGCGCCGCGAAACTGCAAAGACCTACATCGCCATTGCCGCTGGCCATCCGCCCAAAGAAAGCGGCGAGATTGATCTGCCGATACGGAAGGACCTCGTCAATGGTCCGCTGCAAATTGTTGACTTCGTGCACGGTCGTGCCAGCGTGACCCGGTGGCGCGTTCTAGAACTCTTGAACGAACCCACACGCACTCGCTTTGAACTCACGCCGATCACCGGTCGCAGCCATCAACTGCGCGTGCACTTGTTAGCCATCGGTCATCCCATTCTGGGCGATGACCTCTATGCACCCGCCGATGTCAAAGCGCTTTCGCCCCGCCTCTGCCTGCACGCGCAGCAACTTGGATTTACACATCCCGCCACCGCAGCGGCTGTTGAATTCACTTCACCAGCGCCGTTCTGATATCGGTTGCCATGTGGGACTTGCCCGGCTCCTGCACGGTGATTCCGTGCGCCGACAGTGCGCGGCCGATGGCCATCAACGGGAAATACAGGCGATACAGGTGGTATCGCAGGTAGAAGACTTTCGGGAAACCCGTGCCGGTGAATTCCGTCTCCACCCAACTGCCTGGCGGATCGCCGTCCGGATTCAAAGCAGGCTGCACGGCATCACCCGCCCGCAACTGCGTTTGTGCAAGCCAGCGAAGTGCGCGCCACAAGTCCGGATCGTTCGCTCCGTACACCTCTTGCAACACCATCGCCGCCCACGCGGTCTGGCTGGCAGTGCTTGGGCCCGTGCCCATCAATGAACGATCTTCGTAACTATTCGCAGTCTCACCAAAGCTGCCGTCCGGCTTCTGCACGCTCTTGATCCACGCACCAGCGCGCTGAATCCAAGGCTCACTGCGCGGAACGCCGCAACGAATCGGACCGATGACCGCCTGCCACGTTCCATAGATGTAATTCACGCCCCATCGACCCCAGAAGCATCCTTCCAGCTCTTGATGGCCTTTGATGAATTCCACTGCGTGCGCGATGGTTGGATTATCAATGCGGTAGCCAAGCCAACTCATGCACTCGAGCGTGCGCCCAGTGATGTCATGGCACGCTGGATCCTGCATCGCGTTGTGATCGGCAAACGGCACGTACTCATAGATCTGATGATTCTGCGTGCGATCAAACGCGGCCCATCCGCCGTTCTCGCACTGCATGGCAAACACCCATTCAACACCGCGACGCGCCGCCGCCTCATTCTCTGCACCACCCGCGCGCTTCAAGGTCATGGCAACCATGACGGTGTCATCAACATCCGGATACCACGCGTTCTGATACTCAAAGTACCAACCCGCTGCGCGTGTTCCCGGGCGGACATTGGCAATCCAATCGCCAGTCCAGCGAACTTCCTTCGCGCGCAACCATGCAGCAGCGTGATCAAATGAATGATCTGACGACGCAGTGAGCCCGCAATCGGCAAGCGCGTATCCAGCAATGCCGGTGTCCCACACCGGGCTGAAACATGGCTGAATGTGAATGGTTTCAAGGCTGGCCGAAGCAGATGCCGGCGCACCACTGGTCGCCGCGCGCTCTTCAATAAAGAATGCATCGAGATCCTTCTCGGCGCGCAGCACCAGTGGATCACTTCGCTTCACGCCAAGCGCGTGGAACACCACCTGGATGTAGACCATCGGTGGAAATATTGCTCCAAGACCCTGCGTTGGCGCGGGCGCATCCTGGGACGCGCGCGCCAATATCCAACTATATGCAGCACGAATCGCCGACATGCGCGGCGCAGTCCCAAGCACGCGACCGGCAAACTTCAACACGCTATCAACGACCTTGAAGAAGACGCGCCAGAAGTGCGGCGTGGTCATGGGCATCTTGAGTCGATGCCGATCATGCTCGCTGAGAAAGAGTTCTGCAATGCCCTGCTCGCTTCC
>CALQCP020000205.1 GCA_943329105.2 Chitinophaga pinensis
GTCACCGGCGTTCGCGGAGCCATTGGAAGCGCGCGCAAGACGCGTGAACTCAACGGCCTGCGCGGCGTATACGCCGCGTGGTACCAGTACGCCAATACCTATGAAGAACAGTTGCTGCCCGGGTTTCTTGATGAAACCACACAGGCAAACTGGAAGGTCAATTACACCAATTCATCCTCGACCACGGTCGCTCGCTCACTGTCGCAGACCTATCCGTGGCGCCTCGCGCGATTCATGGATGATCCGTACGGAACGCTGGTGAGTTACATCGAGTCTGACAATGCAGATGCCAACAGCGATATCAGTGGCGAGTGGGAAGGCGCACCCACTCACCCGGATTGGATGTCCGCCGCATTCGGAGCACCGGGCAGCGCCCTCGCCCTGCAGCCCGCGTTCGCATACAACGCGTACTACATGGGTGGCTGGTACCAGTCGTCGAACGGTGTTTCGGCACCCGTATTCGCTGACGCCGGATGGAGCACCGCTGACGGCAGTGCAGTCACCGGTCGATTGGTGTGCACACGACTTGCGAATATCTCGCGCACCTCAGAAGTGATCGTCTTTGCTTCAAGCGCCCTGCGTGCGGCAGGCAACTATCGCACCGGAATGAACCCCGAGGATCGCATTCCGGGGAATTCATGGATCGTGCCGCCGATGCTTGGGGCAACCGCTGTCTGGGAGCCGTTCATGGGCTCACAACAAAGCATCACGATGGCTGAGTCGGAAGGCGGCACCGCATCCTTCATGCGTCAGTCAGGAATGACTGATTCCGGCGTGCTTCAGGTGAATACCGTGCAGGGCGTTCCGGTGCGCCGCCACAACTTGTTGATCGCCACTGTGAAGGCCGATGGCAGCACTGAAAGCGCCAGTGTCGGCGCACTCATGGATATGCGCGCGTGGATTGATGCCGCGGATCGCGCCGACTTCTCGCACGCGGACAACTGAAATTCCAGGCTTCGCGCCGAGCTATCGAGTACATCGCTGAGCGACAGTGCCCACTCGTTGCTACACGCGCGGCTGCACCCGACTCAGACGTGCTGCGGAGCGCCAATCTCTGCGGGAGCACGCTCATGCTTGTGATTCGAATCGGTCGACGGCTCGTGATGAGCGCGCGGCGGCGGCGCTGTGCCAAAGGTGAGCTGCGCCACTGCAATCATGGTCTCTAAACGTCCCAGCGTGTTCTCACGCTGCGCGCCGTAGCCCATGAACGGGAACAGCGAAAGCAACGCAACAACCAGCCCGGATGCGGTTGCCACCAACGCCTCACCGATACCACCGGAGATAGCGCGCGGATCAACCATCGCTCCGCCACCACCGAGCAACTCAAAGCTGCGGATGATTCCCGTGACGGTTCCCAGAATGCCAAGCATCGGTGCGGCCGTAATGATGGTGGACAGCGTGGCCATGCAACGGTCCATTCGAATGCGTTCGGTTTCTACCGAACCCACGGCGACCGCATCGCTGGCGCCGTCGTTCAGGAGTGCCGTGGCGACCCGCGAGTACACGGTGTCACTGGTCTCAGCCAACGCCTCAACGTGGGCGCGATCGCCGCGTCGGAAGGACTCCATGAGCATCACAAATCCACGCTTGGCGCCGGGACCGTTCTGCTTGAACCAAAACATCCCGCGCTCAAAGGACACGGCTACGGAAACGACGCTCAAGATGAAGAGCGGCCACATGACTGGTCCGCCGCGGTGCATCAGTGCTAGGAATGAATCGATCATGGTGGGTGGGGACCGCGGGGAGGGCGGCGAGCCAAGGATCATACGGAGTTCGGTACACTCGGCGGAATGACCGCGCTCGGCACGCACGCAACGGATTCCCAACTCATTATTGAGGTCGAAACTGCGCTCAATCAGGCGCTCGCCGATCATCTCTTGGCGCCTAAATTGCGCGAAGCGATGCAGTACGCGGTGTTAGGAGGCGGTAAGCGCGTGCGTCCAGTGCTCACCTTGCGCGCGTGCGAGGCAGTGGGTGGCCGTCGAGCGGACGCCGTTCCTGCGGCCATCGCCCTGGAAATGATCCACTGCTTCAGTTTGGTTCACGATGACCTTCCAGCCCTCGACAATGACGACCTCCGCCGCGGTCGCCCCACCACGCACAAGGCCCACGGCGAAGCACTCGCCATTCTGGCTGGCGACGCGTTAACTTCGGTAGCGATGGAAATTGCCCTTGATTCACCGGTGCGCGCTGCGGATATCGCCCGAGAATTGGCTTCCGCCACCACTGCCATGATCACCGGACAGGTCTACGACACCCTTGCCGGATTCCCGGGAAACCTTCCCGCGGCCGATCGCCTCCGCTTAGTGCACGACAACAAGACTGGCGCGCTGATCCGCTGCGCGTGTCGCATGGGTGCCCTGTGCGGAACGCCCGACGAATCCCGCCTCCACGCGCTCACCACCTACGGCGAGTCGATGGGACTGATGTTCCAGGTGGTGGATGACATCTTGGACGAAACCCAGTCCACCGAGCACCTTGGTAAGGCTGCTGGCAAAGACCGGGACGCAGGAAAGCTCACTTATCCGAGCGTCTTTGGCCTTGACGAAAGCCATCGCCACGTGGCGCATCTCTTGGAAATCGCCTTGAGTGCCCTGAAACCCTTGGGAAACGCTGCCGAACCCCTCCGTTTGACCGCCCACGCGCTGGCAACTCGGACTAAATAACCACCACTGCGCTACACTTTCCCACCGCTTGCGAATGCCCCCGTGGCGACGTCAGCGGAGCGCCCGAATCACCAATGGTCGTGCGCTGACAGGTACCCAAGACTCCCCTATGAAGCTCCTCCCATCGATCGCTGGTCCCGCCGACCTCAAGAAGCTCTCCATCGAACAATTGCCGCAACTGGCCGCGGAAGTTCGCGAAGCCATTTGCGACCAAGTGGCAAAGTCGGGCGGCCACCTTGCGCCGAATCTTGGCGTGGTGGATTTGATTATCGCCATGCATTACGTGTTTGACTTCGGTCATGATCGTTTGTTGTGGGATGTTGGCCATCAGTGCTACACGCACAAGCTCCTCACCGGACGGCAGCACCTCTTTGGAAAGCTGCGTCAGCGCGGCGGCATGTCCGGCTTCCCAGAGCCACGCGAATCAAATTTCGATCTCTTCTCCGTTGGTCACGCCGGTACCGGCATCTCCACTGCTGTTGGTGTAGCGCGCGGCGATACGCTCGGTGGCGAAGGCTGGACGGCTGACAACGCTGATGGTCGCCGCGTTGCGGTGGTGATTGGCGACGCCAGCATCGTGAACGGTGTGGCGATGGAAGGCCTGAACAACGCCGGCACCCTGCACCGTCAGTTCTTGGTGGTGCTCAATGACAACGGCATGTCGATCGCCAAGCCACAGGGCGCGGTCGCTGCATACTTTGACCATGTGCGCCTGAGCCAGGGTTACAGTGAATTTAAGAAGACGGCGCGCGAGTTTGCCAAGCACATGCCGGGCGGAAGCACGCTGGCAGAGATCTACCACCGCTTGGGTGAAGTCTCTAAGAATCTGGCGCATGAAGTGCACACCAATGGTTGGTTTGAGCACTTCAACCTAGTCACGGTTGGACCCGTTGACGGCCATGACATCAAGGCCTTGGTGGATGTCCTGAATGAAGCCAAGGAATTCGATCGCCCGATGGTGCTGCACGTGAAGACCGTGAAGGGCAAGGGCTTCGGATTTGCCGAGAAAGACAGTTGCACCTTCCACTCACCGAGCCCGTTCAGCATGCTCGACGACATGGAGAACGAAGGCTGCCGCGTTGAACTGAAAAAGAGTGGTCGATCCTTCACCGCAGCGTTCGGCGAAGCGATGACCGACCTGATGGCGCGCGATTCAAAGGTAGTGGCGTGCACCGCTGCTATGCCGGACGGCACCGGCATCTCCAAGGTGCAAGCCAAGTTCCCTGACCGCGTCTGGGACACCGGCATCTGTGAGAGTCACGCTGCCGACATGATGTGCGGTCTTGCCAAGACTGGCTGGAAGCCGTTCATGGCCGTGTACAGCACATTCCTGCAGCGCGCGTTTGACCAGTGCTTCCAGGAAGCTGCTTTGCAAGGTCTGCCACTGCGTCTCTGCCTCGATCGCGCCGGACTTGTTGGCGGCGACGGCGCGGTGCATCACGGCTTCTGCGATATCGCCATGCTTTCCGTACTGCCCAACGCCGTCATCATGGGCGCTCTTGATGAGCCAAGCATGAAGGCTGCGCTTGATTTCATGGCGAATTACGAAGCAGGCATCACCAGCCTCCGCTATCCGCGCGAGGGAGTGATCGATCGCTTCACCAACACCGCTTGCCCACCGTTTGAACTCGGTAAGTCGCGCGCGCTGATTCGCCATGCACGACCGGACGTTGCCATCGTTGCGTTTGGAACCATGGCGCATGAATCTGCAGAAGCGATCGCCCTGCTCGGCGAGTACACCGTTGACCTGTACGACGCACGCTTTGCCAAGCCCATTGATGTGGCGCTTCTCAAGGACCTGCTCGGACGCGGCATCCCGGTGGTAACCATTGAAGATCACTCCATCCGCGGCGGCTTCGGCGCGTGCGTCTTGGAGGCGTGCAACGATCACGGCCTGGATACACGGCTCGTCACGCGCTTGGCGATTCCAGACTTCTGGATCCATCACGGCGAACGCAAGGAACAGTTGGTCGATTGCGGGCTTGATCCTGCAGCGATCGCCCGTACTGTTCGATCCGTGATTGAAGGTCGATCCACGCCAACCAACGCGACCAGCGCACCAACGCGCTCAA
>CALQCP020000206.1 GCA_943329105.2 Chitinophaga pinensis
GATTCATTGATCTTCTCCACCAAGTCCGGCATGGTGGTGCGTATTCGCGCTGCTGATGTTCGACAGGTGGGGCGCAACACCCAGGGTGTCAAATTGGTCAGCCTTGATACGGGCGATGCGCTCGCTTCAGTGGCCAAGATTGAACAAGGTGACGAGCCCGTGGAAGCGCTGCCGGCAATCGAATCAACTCCGCCGACGCCGGAGGCGCCGCAGTCTTAAAGAGTGCGGGCCGAAAAGTGCGAGCCGAAGTGATGGCCTGCGAGTGACGTCCGGTTGCTCAGCGTGAGCCGATGGCCGCAATTACTTACCGCGTGCCATCTGTAACGCCGCCAGCGCGGTCGTCACGTCTTCGCTGAAGTCAAATACGCGGTCGAGGTCGGTGGCAAGCAGAATTCCCCAAATGCGATCGGTCACGGAGCAGATCCGCGGCTGCGCACCGGCGAGGAGTGCCAACTTGCGCACGCGAAGCATCTGCGCGATGTTCGAGGAGTTCAGAAACTGAACGTGGCGCATATCCAGAATGACATCGCGGGCGCGAAGATCGGTTCGACCGGTCTTCAGACCATCAGCAACCATCTGGTATGTGGCGGCGAGCGTCGCCATGTCATCCGAAAACGACGGGTCGTTCTGGAGCTCTGCGACTTGGATAGATTCCGACCATTCGTTGATTGGCACGGACAGAGGATAGCGGGATGTCGGAAACGCGTATCCTGCCGCACCCCATGCGCAGGCTGCGTCGTACCCCCATTCAACCCCGGATCGAACTGATCCCGCTGATCGACGTGATGACCTTCCTCATCACCTACTTCATCTACGCCACCGCCACGCTCATGCGCGTTGATTTGGTACCGATGGAACTGCAGCAGTTCACCAGCGGCAAGGCTGCTACCGGTGCGCCGGCCGTGACGGTGGCGGTGAACCTGGAGGGCAAGGTCTTTGTTGATAAAGAGCCCGTGGAACTGAGCCAGTTGGTGGAGCGGATCCGCGAGAAGGTTTCGAAAGATAAGAAGACCGTGGTTTATCTTGCGATTGCCGAAGGCCAAGGAACCATCGACCGTGCGCCGCTGCTGCAGGAACTTTGGGACCGGATGCGTCCGCTGAATATGACCGTCAACTTAGTTGGTCGTCCTGGCCTTGCTGCCGCGAACCACCCAATGGCGCCCGGGGGAACCGGCGCGCCGAAACCCTAAGTCATGCCCATTCCGAGCACCGACAACGATCGCGTCGCCCGGACCCTTGCGTGGGGCATCTGCTTCTCGCTGTGCTTTCACGCCGTACTGTTCTCGCCGCAATTGGCGGACCTGTTGACCACCAAGCCTGCAGAGGCGGAAACCGCTGCAGCCAAGGATGCGAAGGACCCGAAGAACAAGACCGAAGAACAGAAGAAGGCTGACGCAAAGCAGGGCGAAAAGAAAGAGCAGAAGCAGGGGGAGAAGAAAGAAGCGGAGAAACCCCCTGAAAACGGGGCGCAAAAGCCTCCGCCGCCGCCGGGCTCGCAAGACGCGCCTCCCATTGAAACACCCAAGCCATCGCCCGCGTATCCCGACGTTGAGGACACCTCCGTTGGTGAAGATAAGGGCGATGCCATGAGCGTGGTCATCATCGGCCGTGACGATTACGAAGAGCACATGGCGCAACTGAGCGTGGTGTCACAGGCCGGATACCGGATGAGTGACGCGGGCGGAAACGGCGAACAGAATTATGGTCGCGGCAGCAAGGGCGATGGCGGTGGTGGTGGTGGCGCCGCGCCGAACGCAACGATGAATACCGTGGTTGCTGACACCGCCGGAACACCATCGAAGCCAGATACGACGGTGGTTGCAGCTGCTGAGCCGGTGAAGCAACCCGAGGGCCCACCGGTTCCGCCGGAACCGGCGAAGCCCGTTGAGCCAGCACCGACGCCAACGATTCTGACGCCAGCGGTACCGAAGGACGCCACCCCTGCTCCGCCATCGGATGCCACGGTGCCGCCTCCACCGACACCGCCGCTACCGCCCACACCGGAGCCCGTCACCACCAACGATCCCAACGCGCTAACGGCCAACCCGCCAACGGAAACACCACGCGATCCGAAGGTGCCGAAGCCAGAAGAACCAAAGCCCGTGCCGCCCGCGGACCGGTTGCCAGTTCCTGTGAAGCCGGACGAAACTGCCAAGACCGCAGCGCCAACGACGCCCGCTACGCCAGTGCTGCCGAAGCCGGAAACCCCTGCAATTCAGCCACCTGCGGCCCAGCCCGGTGGCGGCATTGCATCCACGGAGAAGCCGCGTGATGGATCAAAGACTGACGCGCCCGGCGAGTCCGGCAAGGCCGGCGGCAGTGGTCCTTCGCCGACACCAGGCACTGGCGGCGAGGGCGACTTGAAGGACTTGGAGAGTCCTGCGACCAGCACCACCAGCGTTGATCCGAAACTCTGGAAGAATGGTCGACTGGTGGCTGCGCAGGGCGTTCAACTGAAGCCACGCAAGCCGCAGTTCACCATGCTGCAACAGGTCAGCAGTCTGCCCAACTGCCGACCACCAGTGGTGTCGCTGACCTTTGACGGTACCGGCAAGTGCGTTGATGTGTTCTTCAATCGTTCCAGCGGTGACAGCGAAATTGATGGCGTGCTCAAGAACTCCTTGTACTTCTGGCGTGCCGCCGGAAAGAAGATCGATGACTTGAAGGGCACCGAGAAGGTTCGTATCACCCTGCAGCTGTTGTTCTGATCATCAACCGTTCAGGCGTGCGCCCCACGACTCAAGCGTTTCGTGTTCGCTGAGGTCATACCAAAGCGGAGTGACGGTCACGAAGCGCGCCGTCAGCGCTTCTACATCCGTGTGCTCGGCAGTGTGGAAAAACTCCATGCCGTTGCCATTCGGCCAGTAGTAAGTGCGACCATCCGGCGAGACGCGGCGTTCGTATCCATCAATGCCGGCGGAGACGTTCATCTTTGCAACACGAATAGCAGGCATCGGAGCGTCGGGGCTCTCCGTGCGCGGGACATTCACGTTCATCACGCGGTGCGCATCAAGTGGATGTTGCAAGATGCGATCAATGGCGACGCGCGCAATCTCTGCGCCGCGTGCAAACTGCGTCTTGGTGCGGTCGCCGAGGTGCAAACTCACGGCGATGGAGGGAATGCCTAGAAATGCGCCCTCAACTGCCGCTCCCACGGTGCCGGAATAAATGACGTTGATGCCGACATTGGCGCCGGCATTCATGCCGCTCACCACCAGATCCGGGCGCGCGCCAACTCCGTACCACTCTTGCCAGAGGCACCGCGCTGCAAGTTTGACGCAGTCCGCGGGACGCCCCTCAACGGCAACGCCGCGCATGCGCGGGTTGGCCTGCACTTCACTGACCATCAATGGATGATGGAAGGTGATGCCGTGGCTTGAAGCACTCTGCATGTCCGCGGGTGCAACCACTCGAATTTCACCAAGGCCTTGCAGTGCGTCGTAGAGCGCGGCGATTCCGGGTGCGGTGATTCCGTCGTCGTTGGTAAGGAGAATTCTCATGTGGTGCTGGCTTGGTTCGGGTGATTCAGTGCAAGCGTTTCAAAGATTGGTTGGTTCAAAGATTGGTTGGCTCAAGGAGATATTCACGACCACCCCATCGCACCGGCGTGCGCGCATTCAGATCACGTGCGCCGTCAAAGAAGATGCGCGCGACGGCAATGGCCGCGCCCGGGAAGAGGAGCGCGCTCCACACCGGAAACGAAGCGGTACGGTGGATCCACGCGAGCGTCGAGAGGCGAATGATCGGCGCGGCGATTCCAACCGCTAGCGCACCGACCGCAAATGCCCGCGTTCCTGCATCCATCGGATGGCCATCAAGAAGCGCGATGGCAGCAAGCACCACCGATGCGGTTCGTATCACGGGAATGGCAACCACGATCACCAAGAGTTGCAGTGCTTCCTTGCGCATGCGCGCTGGGTTACGGCGGCAGCTTTCGATGTAAATCCGCTTCCAACCAGTTTGAAACGCCTTCCATGAGTCGTACATGGAGACCACCAGCATTCCGTCTGACACGGCAACGCCCTGCTCCATCTTTACGCGCCTCATGCGGCGTGCAAAGGCCAAGTCTTCCAGCAAATCATCCTTGACGGCCGCATGTCCACCAAGCGCTTGGTACGCCGCGCGCTCAAACAACATGAATTGACCGTTGGCAAAGGGGCGACGCCCCCTGGCTGCATTGGCGCGCGTCATTGGAAAGAGCTTGAGAAGCATGAGACTGGTGACCGGCTGCACCACCATTTCAAACCAGTACTTGTGCGTTGGGGCACTGAACAGCGAAAGCATGGACAATGCGCGGGACCGCAACAGTTGCACCGAAGCGCGCAGGAGCCTTGGGTCAAAGTGGGTGTCGGCATCCGTGAACAGGATGAGTTCGCCGCGGGCGTTATCGGCGCCAACGCGCGCGGCGTTGCACTTGCCGGCCCAGTCTGTGGGGCACGATGAATTTTCAACAATGCGCAGGCGTGCATCAGCTGCAGCAATCGGCTCAAGCGCAGCGCGCGTGCCATCGGTGCAGCGGTCGAGCACAAAGATCAGTTCCAGCGCCGGGTAGTCAGAAGCCAGCACACTCCGGGCGCAGTTGGCGGCCATCAACTCCTCGTTATGTGCCGGGATCACCACCGTCAGCAACGGTAATGGAATGGCGGGCAACCGAAGCGCGTCGGCGATGAAGAGCGCGCACCGCCACTCGCGCACCGCACGGATCGCCAACACCATCCA
>CALQCP020000207.1 GCA_943329105.2 Chitinophaga pinensis
CGCTTCGCGTCTGCCCATGACGGCGGACGGAATCCACTGACCTTACCGTCGGGGCCAAAGAACACACACCAAGCGCGCTCGTCGGCTTCGTCGGGATACACAGCGCGTGTTGCAAAGCTAGAGAGCGTGTCGCCGTACTGCCAACGTTCACCGCGCAACGGACTCGGCGCATGGGTAGCAGGCGTACCTGGTTTAACAACCGCGGCCGGCGGCGGAAGGTAACTACTTGAAGGTTCGCCAAGGGCGCCGGCCACCTCATCGTGCGTCATGCCAAGACGCATTCGATTCCAATTCATCTCATACCTAGGCGCCTGGCAACCCATGAGCGCTGTGGCAGCGACGATCGCTCCGCCCATGAATACTGCGCGCCCTGCACGCATCAGCGCGCCAATCTCACCAGCGCGGCAGTGCAGTCATCAGCGAGCGGCGCCACGGCCACTCCCGATCCAACAGCGCGACGCATCCAAAGATCGGGAGTCACCCGACCAATAGAGCAGATCCGCTTGGTTTCGGTGGCCAAATCCTTGCCATGCATGTGCGAACGGATTTGGTGACTGATCACATGGCCAAGTGTGTAATCCGCCAAGTACAACGGATGCCCAACCATATGTTGATACGCCGCCAAGATGTGCGTGTGATCCGGACCAAAGTCCTGCTGGTAGTAACGCGTCCAGACATCCGCTGCAATGGCCAGCGTTGCATCGCGCAGTGCCGCAGGCGTTGCGCCCGGGTTTGCATAGATCCAGCGCCACATACGCAGTTCAACCAAACTTGGACCAGCGATTTGCCGCGCCGCCAACATGGTGGCTACTGCATCAATATCTTGAGCACGCTGCATATCAGCGGTGTCCTCAATTCCAAGGACACGCTTGGCGAGTGACTGGTACAGGAATGCAAAGGCCTCCGTGCATGCCGTGTTCGGCACATTCTGCAGCGCAGGTCGCGGTGCATTGAACGCGCTGTAGAGCTGCTCAAGGTTGTGTCCAAGTTCATGCATGGCGGTATCGAATCCGTCCCAACCGAGTTCATCCTTGAGACGATTGGTGCGGAGCCACGCGCCGTATTCACCAAGCATTGGGCGCATGGCGTGACCGGAACCCTTGGCAATTTCCACCTTGATGCGAGCGCCCAGGAAATCGGCTTCGCTGGCAGGGAATCCCAGCCCGCGCAGGACTTCCGGAAGCGCGGCTTGGAATGCCAACTCATCAGCAAATCGCGCCTTCACAGCAGCATTCAACTCCGCCGCTGGCTTGGATTCCGCAACATCTTCAAAGTAGATGTCCTGCGGTTCCAGTGCGCGGCCGAGCCGAGTACGCAAGAACGCCGCGAGCGGTGCGCGTACCGGATGTTCAAGCAAGTCAATCAGTAGCCGTTCCACATCCGTCTCGGCAATCTCACGCGCAAGATCAAACTTGCGAGCGATCGCGGTGGGGGCTTCCGGATAGAGAACATCAAAGCGTGCGGCAACGCCGTGATGCGCCAGAATGTGTTGATAGCGCTCTGGGCCAATCGTGTCTGCATCTGCAACGGGCTTGCCACCAACGGTGTTAAGCGCCGGATCCCATGCTGCGCCGGCGGATGTTCGGTCCATCACGCTGCGTGGGATGGTGCCATCAATATGACGTGCCATCACCCACATCAACGCATGTTGTTTGTCCAATCCATCGGGGTCGCCGTAACCAGCCTTGATTTCTTCACGCACCAACCAGTGCGCAAGAAGCGCGCGGTCAGGCTCAAACCAACGCTTGCCCTTGGAGTCCACCATGGTTCCCACCGGCACGTGGAATTTGGCTACAAAGTTCTGCGCATCATGACCAACGCGACGCGCATGATCGGCCAGTTCCGTTGGTACGCGCGGCCCGAACTGCTGCGCAACGCGCGCTGCGGCCCATTGCTCCACGCTCCAACTATCGCCACCCGCGAGCATGGCGCGCAGGTCCGGTCGGTCGAAATTCAGAAGCGCAATGAACGCCACTTTCTGGCGATAGAGTTGGTCCGAAAGGTCCGGCGCTGGGTCGAACGATGCCAGCACGTCATCCACTCCGGCGCACTCATCGCCGACCAGATCGTTCCAGCGTCGCAGCGAGCGGCGCATTTCATACAGGTGCCCGCCGATCTGCCGGAGCGACTCCTCTAGGCGTGCAAGCAGGCGCGTGCGCAGCGCAGCGTCGGAAACGAAATGCTTCTCGCACAACGCACGGAAGGCAGCTGCATCACCATCGGTCGCAGACCATCGATCAGCAACGCGCTTGACGCCAGCGGTCGCGTCGTGATGAGCGGCCTCACCATGGGCGGCAACAATCGCTCCGATGGCTGCTTGGCGGTCAGTATTGGAAATGACTTGTGGGAGCGTGGCGGGCGCCATTGGCGCTGATGTGCCGGGATCGGACATGGAAACCCCTATCAATAAATGATGAAATCACGGCGCAGCAGGTGCGGGAGCAGATGGCGTGACTGGCGTCGGCGCAGGAGGCGCCTTGGCAGGCGGCCCTTGGACTGGATTGCAACCAACGCAACCAGCGGCTCCCTTGGCACGGACGCTGGCAAACATAGTGAGCGGTTGTTCCTTCTCGCGGCCGTACAGCTTGAGCGTTCCATAGAGCAATCCCTCGCGCGGGCTCTTGGGCGTGATGCGAACGCTGACCTTGCGCACCTTGGCATCAACCTTCTGGCCAAGCATCTCTACTTGCACTTCTGGTGATCCGCTCTCGACAGCCAAGATGTCTTCGCCGGCATCTTCCATTTCCAGACTGACATCGGTGCTACCGCCCACATCAATGCGTCCAGCATTGACGCGATAGTCCTTCATACGAAATGCGGATGTTGGAATAGTGCGTTCGCTACGAATCCAGATGTCAAAGATTGGGCACTCGGCACGATCGGTTTCGATTGCCAAATATGCAGGAAATTCAGGCTGCCATGTATCAAGATCAAACTTCACCAAGTACTGCGCGCGCGGGGCATCGCTGGCGTTGTAGCCGATGAATTCCGGCACGCGCCCGCCAACGGCACAGATGGTGAAGGGCTTCTTATCAAGGCTCTCCACAACAAATCGACCTTGGCGCGGCTTGCCTTCAACCGCGTTGATGATGGGCGGTACCGCACGTACCGGCATGGCCGTCTCGGCACGCAACTGAATCTCCACAACCTTTGCGTACCCCTCCACCAACACACGAATACTGGCGCGATGCGTCTGCGGCATGGCGGCACCGTCAAGCGCGGCCTCCAGCGGAACGGATTGGCCCGGCTGCAACACGGTGCCAGCCAACGCACTGGTAGTGGTGCACTTACAACTTGGGGTCACCGCCGCGATCGTGAGCGGCTTCGGGCCGGTATTGGTCAGCGTGACCGTTCCCTTGTTGCCGATACGTGGCGCCATAAAGCCCAAGTCCAACACTGGCGGCTGAATGGTGATCGGCGGAAGCGAATCGATCGTGCCGGACAGATCGATGGGCGGCGCAACGGCGGGGACTGGAGTCGCGGTACGGTCCGATGCCGACTCTGGGACGTCGGGGGTGGTCACCGGCGTGGGGGCCTGAGCAAACACGCCGGGCGCGAACAGGCTGGCAAGCGCCAGGGATGACAAGCAGGTCAGGGCCGCGGATTGAAATGCGCATCGAATGCGATCGGAGTTCATGTAGGTCATGGTGGTCATGTAGGTACGCGAGTGTAGAAGTTTCCGTTCCCCCAGCCCGGCATTCTGAGGCTCTGAATCCGTTACTTATGAGACTTTGGTCTCGCGAAACCACCAGCAAGGGGACGATTTGATGTTCTTTTGAATTCCTGATACTTCCCATGATGCATTTGAGGGCTAGATTCCGTTTGTAACAGAGGAGAGAGGATGGACGCGCTGAAGAGTGCTTCCAACCTTTATCCGAAAATACCGTGAGGCCTTGGAGGGCCTGCCTGAAGTCACTTTGCCCTCCCGCCTGACGCACATCGCTTGCGGTGTGAATTAAAAAGCCCTTTTCCCTCCCTCCGCCCCCAAATCCTCACCGATTTGGGGGTATTTCTTTATCGACTGCTTTTTGTGCACTGGTGCACCCTCCGGGGCGATCACCCCACCTTCGCTATCCTCCGCTGTTCACCTCAACTATTTAGGAGCACTCCGCGTGAAGTCGACCGAACTGAAGTCCAACATGGGTATCAAGATTGACAACAAGCTGTACCTCATTACCCGGTTGGAGCACCGAACGCCCGGAAACCTTCGCGCTTTCATCCAAGTCACCATCCGGGATCTGAACAACGGGGCCATTCTGGAGAAGCGCCTCCGCTCCGGTGAAGAAGTTGAGCAGGTCGACCTCGACCGCCGCCAGATGGAATACCTGTACGAGCAAAACGGCAAGTTCGTCTTCATGGACCTGGAGTCGTTTGATCAGGTGGAACTTCCAAAGGAAATCATCGGCGACATGCCGCTGTACGTCCTGCCGAACAGCCAAGTGGTTGTGCTGTGGTGTGACGGCCGGCCGATCTCCATTGAAATGCCGATGTCGGTCACGTTGGTGGTTACTGACACTGCCCCCGGCATCAAGGGTGCAACGGCCACCAACCAACTCAAGGAAGCAACGTGCGAGACCGGGCTTAAGACCCGCGTTCCCCCGTTCATCGTCACTGGCGAGAAGATCATTGTGGGCACCGAAGACGGCGCTTACAAGGAACGCGCGTAACTGATCGCGTCATACTGAGCCTCAAATAAACGCGCCGCGCGGCTA
>CALQCP020000208.1 GCA_943329105.2 Chitinophaga pinensis
GGTCAACACAATCGCCGGCCAGACATTGTTGTGTTTCTTAACGGCCTGCCAATTGCAGTGATCGAATTGAAGAATGCCGTGGATGAAAACGCGTCGATTCGAAACGCGTTCAAACAATTACAAACGTACAAAGAGCAAATTCCAACGCTCTTTCGCTTCAATGAGTTTCTGGTGATCTCGGACGGTCTCTATGCGCGTGCTGGTTCGCTGACTGCCAATTGGGAATGGTTCAAAGTGTGGCGCACAATTCATGGCGACACAGAAGCGCCCGCCGCCAGTCTTGAACTTGAAGTCTTGATGCGAGGCATGTTTGATCGTGTGCGGCTTTTAGAGATGGTGAGAAACTTCATTGCCTTTGAACAAGACCAGAAGGGGCGCACTACAAAGATTCTGGCTGGTTACCACCAGTTCCACGCCGTTGAAGAGGCGATAAAGCAAACCGTGCGCGCAAGCAAGCAGGGCGGCGATGCCCGCGTTGGTGTTGTGTGGCACACGCAAGGTTCTGGCAAGAGTTTGTCCATGCTTTTTTATGCGGGCTGTATTTCAAGGCACCCCGAGATGGAGAATCCAACCATTGTTGTGTTGACAGATCGCAACGATCTGGACGACCAGCTCTTTGGGCAATTTGCACGTTGCAGTGATGTGCTTGGACAGAAGCCTCGACAGGCGGAGGGGCGCGCCAACTTGCGTGACTTGCTGCAGGTTGCAAGTGGCGGCGTTGTCTTCACCACGATTCAAAAGTTTATGCCCGAAGAAAAGGGAGACCGCATGGCGTGTCTTTCTGAACGGCGAAACATTGTCGTGATTGCCGATGAGGCACATCGCAGTCAGTACGACCTGATTGACGGCTTGGCGCGACACATGCGCGATGCCTTGCCAAATGCATCTTTCATTGGTTTCACTGGAACGCCCATTGAAAAGAATGACGCAAATACGCGGGCGGTCTTTGGTGATTACATATCGGTGTACGACATTCAACAGGCGGTCACCGACGGCGCGACCGTTCCAATCTATTACGAGAGTCGCATTGCAAAGCTGGGATTGATTGAGCAGGAGTTGCCGCGCATTGACGCTGAATTTGATGAGATTACCGAGGGCGAGGAAGAGTCAGCGGTCGAGCGACTGAAATCAAAGTGGGCGGCACTTGAAGCGCTGGTGGGTGATCCCAAGCGCATCAAAGTTGTTGCCAAAGATTTGGTTGAGCACTTTGAACGCCGGCAAGAGGCAATGCAGGGCAAGGCAATGGTGGTATGCATGAGCCGGCGCATTTGTGTTGATTTGCTCAACGCAATCTTGGCGTTGCGACCCGATTGGGCAAGTACTCCAGGCGACGACGAAGCAGTTGAGATAAACAAGAAGTGCGTTGCAAAGATTGTCATGACTGGTTCGGCTGATGATCACGTGGAGTGGCAACCGCATATCCGCAACAAGCAGCGCCGCGGCGAGTTGGCTTTGCGCTTTAAGGATTCAAAAGATCCATTCTCAATAGTGATTGTGCGGGACATGTGGTTGACGGGCTTTGATGCGCCATGTTTGCACACCATGTACGCCGACAAGCCAATGCGCGGGCATGGTTTGATGCAGGCCATCGCACGAGTGAATCGAGTATTCAAAGATAAGCCCGGTGGCTTGATTGTTGACTATCTCGGGCTGGCGGATCAGTTGAAGCAAGCGCTTGCTACCTATACAGAGAGTGGTGGCAAAGGCAGCACGAATGAAACCACTGATAAGGCGGTTGAGGTTCTTGTAGAGAAGTGCGAGGTTGCCAGCGCACGGTTGCACGGATTTGATTGGTCGTCGTGGGCGACCGCGAGCGGTGCCCAACGATTAGCGTTTATTCCTGCGGCGCATGAGCACATTTTGCAATCGAAAGACGGCAAGAAGCGATTCGTAACAGTGACCACGGAAATTTCGCGGGCGTTCGCGCTGTGTGCAACAAGACCTGCTGCGATTGCGCTTCGTGATGACATTGGATTCTTTCAGGCTGTGCAATCTTCGCTTAAGAAAACGGAGATTAGTGAACGTGATGAAGTTGATCTTGATCAAGCGATCCAACAGTTGGTCTCTAGCGCGATCATGGCTCCAGGGGAAGTGATCGATGTATTTACGGCAGCAGGTTTGAAGCGACCGGACATTTCTATTTTGTCCGAGGACTTTTTGAAAGAAGTTCGCGGCATGAAGCACAAGAATCTCGCTGCAGAGATTTTGGCTAAGTTGCTTTCAGGAGAAATCAAGGCTGGCGCGGTGCGCAACGTGGTGCAGGCGCGGCAATTCAGCGAAATGCTGAAGAAGACTTTATTGGCGTATCACAACCGAGCGATTGCCACGCAGGAAGTGATCGAGGAGTTGATTAAGATTGCCCAGACGATTGAGGCAGCGAAAAAGCGCGGCGAGACGCTGAAGTTGTCAGAAGACGAACTAGCTTTTTATGATGCGCTTGCAAATAATGAAAGCGCGGTGCGCGCTATGGGGAATCAAGAGTTGCGCGTAATTGCGGCCGAGTTAGTGACCAAGGTCCGTGCAAGCGTGACAATTGATTGGACGTTGCGTGAAAGCGCGCGTGCGAAGATTCGGGTGATGGTGAAGAGAATCCTGAAGCATTACGGCTATCCACCAGACTTGCAGGATGAGGCGGTAAAGACGGTGTTGGAGTCCGCCGAGTTGTTGTGCAAGGATTGGGCGGGGGCGTAGTTTGAACCTGATTTGAGCCGCACAATGGCGTTGTCTATGAGTGTGACCCGAAGTTGGGCCTGCCGCTGTTGCATTCCATTTGTAGCGCTCCACATTTGCAGATCAGTGCCACAAACCCTACTTCGCGGTGCTTGGAGAAAGCTGCAATAGAACTTTGCTTACACAGTCTGGGCAAACGACGCGATTTGTATACGTGTCATAGTCAACCTCACGTGGTTTAAATGAAGCCTTCTGCAGCACGCTCAGACAGTCGCTCGAATCATCTTGGTAATACCAGCACGTCGGTATCAGAATCCAAGACCGGGCAAACGTTGCGCCGCCCCTGAAAATAGGGACAGTGGTGAACGGCACCTATTTACCCCGGCGACCCAATCTCCAAGATCGACCCCGTTGCCTCTAGCACTTGCTTCAAGCTCTTCTTTCGCAACAAATCAACCGCTCGCTGCAAGTCCCCCCACATCGGTGCTTGGAACGACACCTTTTCCCCGGTAATCGGATGCTCAAATCCCAGGTACGCCGCATGCAACGCCTGCCGCGTCAGTAAGAAGTCCTGCGCGTCCGGCTGCGTTTCGTCAAACTCGCCCACTCGGACGTGCTTGCCGCCGTATACGTCGTCGCCTACCAGCGGGTAGCCAATGTGCGACATGTGCACGCGGATCTGGTGCGTTCGGCCCGTGCGCAACTCGATTTCTACCAGCGAATAGCCTTCATAGACTTCTCGCACGCGGTACACCGTTTGACTGGGCTTTCCGAATTCATCGTGACGCACCGCGGCCTTTTCCTTGAGCGTTGGGTGCTTGCCAAGCGGAAGGTCAATCACGTCTGCAAAGGGCTCCACTTCGCCCTCAACAAGGCAGAGGTAGCGCTTTTGCGTTTGTCGCAGTTCAAATTGTCTGGAAATTCGCCAGTGCGCGGTGTCACTCTTGGCACACACCATGACGCCCGATGTGAACTTGTCCAGGCGATGCACCACGCCCGGTCTTGCAATGTCGCCGCCGACTGTACTCAGCGTGCCGCCTGAGTTGTGCAGGAAGTGCCACGCCAACGCGTTGATCAGGGTGCCCGATTTATGCGCGCGCGCTGGATGCACAATCAGGCCCGGCTGCTTGTTGACAATGATCAAGTGCTCATCCTCAAACAGGATGTCAAGCGGGATGTTCTCCGCGGACAGCGTGTTGGAGGGCGGCGGCGGCAGGGTGGCCACCACCCGATCGCCACGGCGCAACTTGGTACTTGCCTTTGGCGCACGACCGTTTACCGTGACGGCTTGCTCCTCAATCAGCCGCTGCAACTGCGTGCGACTTAAGAACGGAACGCGCCGCGCTAAGTAACGATCAAGGCGGAGGTCAACGCTCTTGGTGACTTCAAAGACAGCGGTGACCGGCGTCTCATCGTCGGCAGATTGATTCTCGTAAAGCTCAAAGAGCTCCGCGGGATCAGCGCTCAGCGCTTCTTCGTCAGTGTCGCCTTCAGGATCGAGAGCGCCGTCCGACGGCTGCGTCACGGCGTGGCAGGCTTCGGTGCCGGAGCGCTGCCGCCCTGCAGTTGACGGATCATTTCCTCGCCAGCTGTTGGTGCCGCAGCGGGGTCGCTGCCAGCCGGGGCGTTTGCGCTTGGTGCCAATTGACCCGTGAGATCAGGGATGGCAGGCGCCATCGGTGCGACGGGCTTGGATGGAAGCACTACCGCAGTCGCCAGCGCCTGGAGATTGGCAATGCGCTTGGCAGCCAGCTCGCCAGCCGATGCGAAGTCCGTGCCCTTGGAGCGAGTCTCGATGTCCTTCAGATAGCCCTCGGCAGCCTTCAGGTCGCCCAGGTCTTCCGCCACCGCGGCGCGTCCAAAGAGGGCGCCGAATAGGAATCCGTAGTCGCCTGGATTCTTGGTGGCGGTGATGCGGGTGGCCACCTTGGCGTACAGGGTGTCAGCAGCCTTCAGCCACTCCGTGCGCAGCTCGGGAGTGAGCGCGGCGTCAACGGCACCGGCTTCGCGGTCGAATCGTTGATCGGA
>CALQCP020000209.1 GCA_943329105.2 Chitinophaga pinensis
CGACCCACTGGGTCCGCGCTTCGTCGGCAGTACGCATCAAGTTCATCCCAAGTGGCGTAGCGAACCTTCACTTGGTCTTCTTCAAACGCGCTGATGAGATCAGAGAATGGCTCGATGGAAAGTTTGTACGCCACCACGGTTGGGCGCAGCGCAACAAACACGGGGTGTCGCGGCGCGCCGTCAAAGCATGCCTGCAATTCGCCGCGCCACCACGCCAGCAGTTGTAGTCGCTCTTCGCCAGGCGAACCGGCTTCATCACCTAAATCATCAGCCCAGCGGCAGAACGCATACACGGCCGCAAAGTCGCCGCGCATCCGCGTCGGCACCAACGCGCTGAGCACGCTGAAGTTCTCATAGTGCCCCTCCGCAAGTGCCTGGCACCACGCACGGGCAGTCGCCTCATCCATTGGGGGCGACACTCCAGGGCCAATCCGCGCTGGACCAAATTCATTGAGTTCATCGACGACGCGTTTCACTGCCTGAACTCTAGCCGAAAGCGTGCATCCAGACGTGGAAATCCACTTCGGACAGCCGTCAGTTATGGCTACACTTCTGCGTTCCATGAAGCTCATCCTTGCAAATCCCCGCGGCTTTTGCGCCGGCGTGTACATGGCCATTGATGTCGTCGACCAATTGATCGACATCTGCCCAAACGAGACCATCTACGTCTATCACGAGATCGTGCATAACCGCCACGTGGTGGAGCGCTTTCAAGGCCGCGGCGTGAAGTTCATTGAGGAACTTTCAGAAGTGCCGGACGGATCGATCGTGGTGTTCAGTGCACACGGCGTGAGCCCTGCGCTTCGGAGGGAAGCCGATGAGCGCAACCTGACCGCCGTCGACGCCACCTGCCCGCTAGTGACCAAGGTGCACAACGAAGCGATCCGTTACGCGCGCGCTGGGTACCAGATCTTGCTGGTCGGCCACGCCGACCATCAAGAGATCATTGGAACGCGCGGCGAAGCGCCGGACGCAACGCAGGTGGTTGAAAGCCCGAAGGACATTCCTTTCCTCACCGTCAAGGATCCGAACAAGTTGGTCTATCTGACGCAGACCACGCTTTCCACGGACGATGCCAACATCATTATTGCCGCGCTGAAGGTGGCATTCCCGGGGCTCAAGGAGCCGCCGAGCGAAGATATTTGCTACGCCACTACCAATCGCCAACGCGCCGTGCGCGCGCTGGCCCCGCAGGCTGATTTGGTGCTGGTGGTGGGTAGTCGCAACAGTTCAAATTCGGTGCGCCTCACGGAAATCAGCCAAAATATGGGCACTCCAGCCCGTTTGGTGGATGACCGCAGCGAACTGCGTGATGAGTGGTTCAACGGCGTGAACACCGTGCTAGTCACCGCCGGAGCAAGTGCCCCGGAAGACTTGGTGCAACAACTCATCGTGGAACTCATTGAGAAACACGGCGGCGTTGTTGAGCAGCACGATGTCTATCACGAGCAAGTGGAGTTCGGTCTGCCCGGCACGCTCAAGGAATTGATGCGCAATCGCGGTGTCGACCCAACTGGTCGACGCGTGATGCGCAAAGACGCCGACGAAGCGATGGGCGCGTGGCTTGATCGCCACGGCATTGAGCACCGCACCGTGGATCTCACCGTGGGCGCTACCCGGTGAGTGCCACCGAGCGCACTGGATTCTTTGAGCTGGACGCTGTCACACTCGAGTCATGGTGCGGCGCGCGCGGAATGCCCAAGTTTGCCGCCAAGCAATTGCTTGACTGGGTGTACGGCAAAGGGGTCGTCGACATTGATCGAATGACCAACCTCTCAAAGTCCCAGCGCGACATGCTGGCGCATGAGATGACCTTCCTGCAGGGCAATGAACTGCACAGCCTGCAAGCGACCGATGGCACGCGCAAGCTGCTGCTCGGCTGGCCAAAGCCCGGCGCAGGGATCGCCCTGCCCGTCTTAGGCGTGGCCACCGGCCGCGAAACCGAATGCGTCATGATTCCGACCGAGGAACGGCGTACTGCCTGTGTTTCAAGCCAAATGGGCTGCCCAGTTGGGTGCAAATTCTGCGCGTCTGGGCTTGAAGGCGTGGAAGGCAATCTCACCGCCGGTCACATCGTTGAACAGGTCTGGCGCTTGGCGCAGCAGCCGGGCACTGGGCGAATCTCGAACGTCGTCTTCATGGGGATGGGCGAGCCGCTCGCCAACGCCTCCGCTGTGATGAGTGCTATTCGCACCATCAACGCGCCGTGGGGTATGGGCATCAGTGCGCGCAAGATCACTATCAGTACGGTGGGCTTGCCTGCCGCTATCCGCAAGTTGTGCGACTTTGAGTTGCCAGTCACCCTGGCACTCAGCCTGCACGCACCGAACGATGAACTGCGCCGGCAGATCATTCCGTGGGCGGAATACTCCACCGTGGCCGAACTTCTTTCCGCGTGCCAAGAGTGGTTTGGAAAGACCGGACGCGAAATCACGCTGGAGTACATCTTGCTCGGCGGCTTCAATGATCAGCGCGAACACGCCCAGGAGCTGGTGCGCATTGCCCGCTCCATCCGCGCCAACGTGAACCTCATTCGCTACAACGAAGTTGACGGCTTGCCCTTTGCGCGCCCCGACGACCATGATGTACTCACCTTCCAGAACGTCCTCCGCGACGCTGGCGTGAATACACACATCCGCGCGAGCCGCGGCCGCGACATCAAGGCCGCTTGCGGTCAGTTGCGGCATGAGGCGATGAAGAGCTGACGCCGAGCGCAAGCCCCGCCCAAGTACTCCCTGCCCGGCTACGCGTTCGCCGTTAATCGCTCAATTTCAAGCACCGGCGTCTCATGCAGCCGATGCGCGGCGGCCAGCTCATGCAGACTCTTTACAACGCCCGACCAGTGAGCGCGGTGTTGCGGCTCATGAACGGCACGGTCAAGAATCTCCAGCACCGCTGCGCGCGCACGTCGCTCCTGCGGTTGTCCGCGCAACTCATTCGGCACCACGCGCCACAAGATGAGTGCTAACTGCGCTGGCCAATCGCTTGACCGCAAATCGAGTCGCCACACCGTGCGACCAAGCACCACCTCAATGCGGTTCAAATAGCGGCGACTCATGCGGTCACCACGCGCCGCGCGCACGCCAAGACGTTCGCGAATGCGCCGCGCCTGACCAACGCCCGCTTGCATCGCCGCCACGTACAGCGCATCACGAATGAGAATTGATTCTGCAAGCGGCAAGATGCCGTACGTGCACAGCGTGCGGTCCGGATCATCGGCACCCGCCTCGTACAGCTCCTTCACTAGCCCGGCGTACCAGCGCAAGTGGCGCACCCCGCCCCATGCCACGCAACGCGCCGCCGCATTTACAAAGTCGCGGAGCGCTTGCCGACCATCATTGGTGGCGTACAAGCCCGGCATAGCGTCGATCGCCTCGCGCACACTTTCGCGGAACTGCCGCGCGCGCCGGCGCCCGCCGCGGCGGGAAGCTTCCAGTTCCAGCGCTGTGCGACGCACCAAGCGCCCCAAACTTTCGCCCTTTTTCGAGTCACTTTCAGCGATTTCCAAGCCTTCTGCCAAGCGCCGACCAAAGTCAAACGCTTCCAGTGACCGCCCAAAGCCGCGCGTTTCCAATCGCCGCATGGCCGCTTCAAGACTCTCCACTGACACCGGAATGAAGCCGCGCTGGAACGCTGCACCCAGCACCACCAAGTCCGCCACGCGGTCCGTCAAGAACTCGCGCTGCGCCGTGCCGGAGATATCCGCAAGCAACGCGCCCTCTGGCCGTGTGGCAAGCGGCACCGCGCGCGGCAACAAATCAACCGCCTCCGCAAGCTCCGTAGGCACCTGATCTTCAAACGCACCAAGGTTGGCAACGATATAAGTCTTGTCCGGCGCCGCGACGCGCAAGTATGGATCCGGCCCAAGGGCGCGCAGCGTCTCCACCGCGTCAAACCCAAGAATGAGATCCGCTTCACCGTACGGGCATTGCGGCGAATGAACGCGCGCATCCGGCCCAGAGTCTTGCCCAGTGAATAGCACCTGACCCCACGCGCGTCTGCCAGGGCCGATCGGCGTCGGGTGGTACATCGATTGCACGCGGTACCCCATGGAGCGCCCTGCCTCGCACAAGGCAAGCACAGCAATTCCCGGTGGATCCCCGCGATATCCAGCAATATGGCAGCGCCAACGCCCTTCGCGCGCGTGCACTGGGCGCGGCGGCTTAATGCGTGCATCGGCATCGCCCTTCACTGGCGGCGGGCGCGTGCGCACCACTTCCACTTGCTCAAGCAACGCGCGCACTTCGATCTTTACAGGAAGCCCATCGCCTGCTGGGAATGTCTCCCGCAGAAACTCCGTCTTCAGTGGATCAAGCCCGCGCTCCAGACCGCGTTCCATCAACACTGCCTGTGAAATTGGACGAATATCGCAACCGGTATCCGCCGGCCACACCAACCGCTGACGCGGCGTAAACCCAAGGCGATCGGCTTCTGCAACACCCGCTTCAAGTTGCCGAATATCACGGCGCGCGGGCGGACCGTCATGTGCCACCAACACTCCAACGCCGTCAAGGCGCGCCGTCTGCGTAATGGCAGTAATCAGGCCGGGCCGGTCATTCATGTCGCAATGCGCTACATGTAAACGCGGCGCACTCCGCAGCGGTACGGCTGCGTTGGCTAGGCGCTCTACATCCACTACATCGCTGCCACCCAGGTCAACCACCACAAAGAG
>CALQCP020000210.1 GCA_943329105.2 Chitinophaga pinensis
ACGCAGTGAACGTCGTTCCATCAAATCGGCTCACACCGCCGAACGTGCCGATCCAGAGCAGTCCATCGCGGTCGATGATGATGCTCCAGATGTCGTCGTGCGCAAGACCCTCTTTGGTTGTGTACGTGGTGAACCGGGCGCCGTCATACTTGATCAATCCGTGGTCCGTACCGAACCACATGGCGTCGTGCTTGTCCTGAACGATGGCACGTACCGCTTCGCCGGGGAAACCTTCCTTCACGCTGAAGAACTCCACTACTTTGCCGTTGTAGCAGCCGACGCCATCACCGTTGGTCCCAAACCAGAGACGGCCGCTGCGGTCTTCAAAGATGCGTCGAATGAACGGACTGAGCGGCGTGATGACCGTGGTCGCTGAAGGGCTCTTCGTGGTTGGAGGCGGAGCGTCGGTCTGCTTCGCGGCGCAACCGCACAGATAGCCACTGAGCAGCATCACCAACAGAGAGAATCTTGCAGTGATCATCGGGGGCAGCCTAGTTGCCCCGCCAACTACGTTGCGTCAACAGTAATACCAAGCTTCTTGCGGAGCAACGCGGCATCAATCGTGATTTGCGTTTGTGTCTGCGGCGTGAGGCGGTCGACATTCTTCATGATCATTGCCATTCGCTGGTTCTGCGAAAGTTGCGTGCGGGTGCGGATCAGGAAGTCCCAGTAAAAGACGGTGACCGGGCAAGCAGAGGGGCCGCTGCGTTCCGCTGGGTCGTAACGGCAGTCGGTGCAGTAGTTACTCATCCGCTCGATGTACTTGCCGCTCGCTGCATATGGCTTGGTGCCAACAAGTCCAGTCACGCCCTTTGAAGACTTTGGGCGTCGATCCGCATGCATGACCATGCCAAGCGCATTGGGAAGCGTGACCCAATCCACGCCATCAATAAACATCCCGAGATACCAATCGCTCACAGCGCGTGGGTGGACTCCGCTGATAAGCGCGAAGTTGCCAGTCACCATGAGCCGTTGGATGTGGTGGCCGTACCCCGTCTCAATCACTTGACCAACACAGGCTTTCATGCAAGCCATGTCAGTGTCAGCAGTCCAATAGAAGTCCGGCAACTTTCCTTGTTGATGAAGACCGTTGCGATCCGCGTACTCCGCTCCCTCAAGCCAATACACACCACGAATGAACTCACGCCAACCAATGATCTGCCGCACGAACGCTTCCACCGATTGCAGTGGAGCTTTGCCAGCGTTGAAGGCATCGATCGCACGCTCGCAACACTCGCGCGGATTCAAGAGCTTGAGGTTGAGTGAACTTGATAGGGTTGCGTGATAGAGCGTCGGCTCATTCGTCCACATGGCATCTTCATAGGCACCGAAGTTCGTCAGCCGATGCGTGATGAAGTCATCAAGCGCAGCCAAAGCCTGCTCGCGCGTCACTGGCCAGCCGAATGATTCCGTGGCGCCGGGTAGCGCGGGCAGAACCTTTTTCAGCGCGCTGATGACCGCGCGAGTGGTCTCATCGGCCTTGAAACTCAGCGGTTTGCGCGGCTTTGGGCTTGGACCTTGTTTGCCAAACGGCAGACGGTTTTCTTTGTCGAAGTTCCATACTCTACCGACCGGCTGCGCGCCCTTTCCGGAACCATCCATCAGATACCCAGTCTTGCGGCGCTGCTCGCGGTAGAAGAACTCCATCGTCAGGGCGGTGCGATCCTTTGCCCACGTAGCGAACTCTTCGACGGTAGTGAGAAAGTGCTCGTCTGGCAATATGGTCAGCGGAATGCCAGTGGCGTCACCAACACGCTCAAGGATCGTGAGGACTCGCCACTCGCCCGGCTGTGTGCACACAATCTGCGTGGGCTTGAGCGTGGTAACAGCGCGCGTGAGCTCACTCTCGAACGCGCCAGTGTTCTCCGGGTCTTCAAGATTGATGTATCGAACGCGAATCTTTCGCTTGATCAAGGCGGCAGCAAAGTGGCGCATGGCCGAAAGAAACAGAGTGGTCCGCTGGACATGACTCGGTACATGTTGCGATTCGCCGGCAACTTCCATCATGAATACGGTGTCATCCGCTCCCAGCGTGCTGATGAGTGGTGCATCAAGGTCAAGCTGATCTCCGAAAATGACAGCAAGGCGACCTCCGCCTGTTTGAGGCGTCGGGCGTTTCGATACAGCCGTGGGCTTCCGTGGCATGGTTTGGAATACTAGGGATCACTGGGTGCGAGGGCTGCAGCGCGACAGGGCAAGTTCGCGTATTCCGTACATACTGTGACCACCGAACTCCATACACACTCCACCTCGCTCAGCCGCACCGTTGCTTACACATGCGCGTGCATGTCCTTCGTACTCGCTGCCGCGTCGTGCGCGCCTCACGCGGCGAGTTCGACCGCTGCGGGTGAGGCGCCGACCGCCACGCTGACATCCGCTACTCCGGGTTCGCTCGCCGCCTGTCCCGTCCCGCGTGCTCCCACAAGTGTGAGTTCTGCCGACCGCGGTACGGTGCCCTATGACCGTGACGTTTGGCAGACGCTGCTCTATCACCACGCGAAGATTCACCGCACCGTGACCCTTATCGAGAACGGTGTCTCCGCCACCACTGAATCAGATGACCCCGCCGTGGCCACCCTGATCAAAGACCACACGCTTGCTATGCAAGGTCGCATGGTGGAAGGACTCCAAGTCCGCACCTGGGACCCGGTCTTCAAGGAACTCTTTGCGCGCCATGAACATGTGAAACTTTCCGTGGAACTCACGGAAAAAGGCGTTCGTATTGTGGAAACCGGCGACGACCCAGAGACCGTTCGATTGCTTCGCTCCCATGCCTCCGGTGTCACGGATTTCGTGCGCGTTGGCAGCGCGGCAGCGCAGCGCGAGACCCCGTACGTCAACGATTGAATCAGCCCACGCGGTCGATCTGCGCACATAAATCACTCCGGTCAGTTACCCTGTCTGACCGTGCTCGGCCATCTGCTCCAAGTCGAAGTTGAAGACCTGATCGCGCAACGCGATTGGGTGGGGTTGCGCAGCGCGCTCAATGATCTCAACGACCCGGATATTGCAGAAATCCTGACTGATTTGCCATCCGATGACGAGGGTGTCATCTTTCGGCTGCTCTCTCGAGATCGTGCGGGTGCGGTCTTCTCGTACCTGCCAGTTGAGCAACAAGCGGAGCTCATTGCCTCACTTTCAAGCGAGCAGATGCTTGAGCTTGTGAATGCCATGACGCCCGATGACCGCGTCTCGCTGCTTGATGACCTGCCAGCAGAAGTCACGCGGCGGATCTTGGAGTCGCTCAGCCCGCAAGCGCTTGCAGCCACCCGCACACTGCTTGGCTACCCCGAAGGCACCGCCGGCCACGTGATGACGCCGGAGTACATCAGCCTCTCGCCTGGCATGACCGTTGCGGAGGCGCTCGAGTCCATCCGCCGCTCTGAGCGCCGTGTCGAGACACTCAACGTTCTCTATGTAGTTGATGCCAGCGGCGCACTCCTCTTTGATGTGCGCCTTGGACTCCTTGTCAGGGCAGACCCGAACGCACTGGTGGGTGATCTTGAGCAAGCCACGCTGGTCTCCATTCCAGCACGCACTGATCTTCCTGAAGTTGTGCGCCTGTTTAAACGCTACGACCGATCCGCTCTTGCCGTCGTTGATGAGCGCGGGCACATGCTCGGCATCATCACTGTTGACGATGCGCTTGATATCTCCCAGACGGAAGACACGGAGACGCAACTTCGATTCGGTGGCGTGCAAGCGGTGGACACACCGTATTCACGTACCCCTTTCTGGCAATTGCTGCGGCAGCGCGGGCTCTGGCTTTCCGTGCTGTTCGTGGGCGAGATGCTCACAGCAACAGCAATGAGCCACTTTGAACACGAGATCGCCTCGGCAGTCATGCTGGCGATGGTCATTCCGCTGGTGATTTCGAGCGGTGGCAACACTGGATCACAGGCAGCAACGCTCGTGGTGCGCGCGCTTGCGCTCGGCGAATTGCCGGGCAACGCGTGGCGGCGTGTCTTTCTGCGCGAACTTGGAACCGGCGCTGTACTTGGTAGTTGGCTCGGATCGCTCGGTTTCATCCGCGTGCTGGTCTGGCAGTATTTCGGCTGGTACGACTACGGCGGGCATCCGTATCTAGTGGCCACGGTGATATGGCTCAGTCTGATCGGTGTGGTTTGCTTCGGCACCATCGCGGGAAGCATGTTGCCGTTCATCTTGCGCTCATTCAAACTTGATCCAGCCACAAGTTCGGCACCATTTGTTGCCACATTGGTCGATGTCACTGGGCTGGTCATCTACTTCGTAGTTGCCAAGGTGATCCTCACCGGCACGCTGCTCTGATCGCTCCAAAGGAAATGAAATATGAACCTCACCTACGGCGATTACCTGTGCGTTCCGCAACTCCTCTCGCTGCAGCGTCCGCTTTCACACCGCCCCGACAGTGCGGACCCAGAACATGATGAGATGCTCTTCATCATCATCCATCAGGTATATGAACTGTGGTTCAAGCAGCAACTCCATGAAGGCGATCGACTTGCTGAATGCCTGACCGCGGGGCAAGTACCGGAAGCGTGCGCAACATTGCAGCGCATGCTCACCATCTTGAAGACCATGGTGCAGCAGGTTGATGTGATTGAAACTATTACGCCGGTTTCATTTCTCTCCTTCCGAAGCTTCTTGGCAAATTCCAGCGGATTCCAAAGCGC
>CALQCP020000211.1 GCA_943329105.2 Chitinophaga pinensis
CACGGAACACCGCGTCCGCCACGATTCGCTCATTAAATGCCCACAAGTCTTCCAGGCTTCCACCGCCGCGGGTGACGATCATTGCATCAATTCCCAGCTCATCGGCACGTCGATCCACGGCGTCAATGGCACGGGCGATCGCGGGCGCGGCGGCATCGCCCTGCACTGGAACATCAACCACCAGAATGCGCACGAACGGCGCTCGCAGGCGGGCGGTGCGCAGAACATCCTGCAGCGCGGCGCCGGTGGCGCTGGTGATGACAGCAATCGCGCGCGGGTAATCCGGGAGCGGACACTTGCGCGCTTCGTCAAAGTAGCCCTGCTCGCGCAGCGTTCGGCACAGCTCTTCATAACGCTGTTGCAGTGAACCTTCACCAACACGCTCGACCCGAGTGACTACCAACTGCGTACGACCACGTGGGCCCCAGTGCGTTGGATCACCAGTCAGAATCACCTGCATGCCGTTTGCTGGCGTGATGGTGCTGCGCGCATTGGCACTGGCCCACATCACGCATTCAAGTTGGCTCTTGTCGTCCTTGAGCGTGAAGTACCAATGTTCGCGATGCGTGAAATTAGAAACCTCACCAACAATGCGCTGGCGACCCGCCGATTCAACGGCGCGCCGAATGACACTGCTTGCCTCGGTGACGGTGATGGGCGGCGGCACGGCGGTGGACGAAGCGCCGGACGTGGCGGCAGACGCGGCGGCTCCGGCAATCGGTGCCGCACCTTTTGGTGGATCAAACAGTCCACCGCGCGCTCGTTTGGGATCAAAGGGCACTCTCGACACGACCGATACGATACGGTCGCTTAAGGCAGCGCATGAAGAACACCGAACTTCGGCCATCAACTCCTATTGAGGCGTTCCCCGGCGTGGGACCGCAGGTGGGTCGTTCGTTTCGACACCTTGGCCTTGCCACCGCGGGCGACCTGCTCCGGCACTTCCCGATGCGCTACGAGCACGACCGCGGCGAGCGCACCGTGGCGGACCTGATCGAACTATGCGAACGCGGCGAGAGCCCCATTGCGGCCTTGCGCGTGGAGGTTGCCTCGGTTCGGCATACGCCGCGGCCGAAGCCGCGCTCAGAGGCAACCTTTGAAGACGACACGGGCACCGTGCGTGCGGTCTGGTTCCACGCGCCGTGGATGCGGCAGAAACTGCATCCTGGAGCGAAGGGAGTCATTCAAGGCCAAGCGAAACTGCGTGGCAAGTACTTGGAACTGACCAATCCGCGCTGGGAGCCGGAGGGCGCGGTGGAAATTGCGCCACGTTCGGAGCGACTGCGGCCGATTTACCCAGCCAGCGAGGAGATCAGCAGCGCGCAGATTGAGCGCGCCATGGTTCCGGCTTTGGCCGGACTGCTAGCGCAGGTGGAGGACCCGCTGCCGGCTGAGTACCGCGCCTCGCGAGCGCTGCCGCCGCTCTCTGAGTGCTATCGCCGCATGCATGCGCCGCAAGATATGGACGAACAGCGCGAGGCGCGGCGCCGGTTGGCGTTTGAGGAGCTGCTCCTCCTGCAACTGGGCGTCATGATGAAGAAGCGCCAAATGCGGGAGGGAGCGAAAGCAGCTTCAGTTCCGGTGACGGCGGCGGTGGACGCGCGGATCCGGTCGCGATTTCCGTTTGTATTTACCTCCGAACAAGACCGTGCGTGCGCGGAGATTGCTGGTGATATTGCCGGCGTGATCCCCATGAATCGTCTGTTGCAAGGAGACGTTGGTAGTGGCAAGACCGCAGTGGCGCTCTACGGCATGTTGGCCGCGGTGGCTGCCGGCGGCCAGGCGGCGATTGTGGCGCCAACGGAGTTGCTTGCTGAACAACACGGCGCGTCGATCGGTCGATTTCTTGCCGGAAGTGACGTGCGCGTGGAGTTGTTGACTGGCAGTTTGGGTGCTGCCGCGCGGCGCGCGGCGCTGGAGCGGATCGCCACCGGTGAAAGTCAGATTGCGGTCGGAACGCATGCGCTGCTCTTGGAAGGCGCAGTGTTTCGCAACCTTTCACTGGCAGTCATTGATGAGCAACATCGGTTTGGCGTTGAACAACGCGCGGCCATGCGCGCCAAGGTTGCCCGCGAAACCGGCGAAGTGCCGCACATCTTGGTGATGACTGCCACGCCGATTCCGCGCACACTTTCGCTCACAGTATTCGGCGACCTTGATGTTTCAGTGATACGAACTCGTCCGGCAGGTCGGCAACCGGTCACTACCCGAGTGGTGGGGCGTGACAAGGAAACCGAGGTGTACACGTACCTGCGCTCGCGCATTGATGGCGGCGAGCAGTGCTACGTGGTGGTACCCGCTGTGGAAGAGAGTGCCATGGGGCTCAAGGATGCCGAAGGAACCGCGCGCGCACTATCGGCGGGTGTGTTTGCGGGATTGCGCGTGGGCGTGGTGCACGGCCAACTGGCGCGCGATGATCGCGAAACAACCATGGACGCTTTCCGGCGCGGCGAACTGGATGTGTTGGTGGCAACGGTGGTTATTGAAGTGGGCGTTGATGTCGCCAATGCATCGCTCATGGTGGTGGAACATGCTGATCGCTTTGGACTTGCGCAACTGCACCAATTACGCGGTCGAGTTGGACGCGGTGAGCGCAAGAGTCTGTGCGTGTTCATCGGTGAAGCAATGACTGACGATGCGCGCAAACGCCTTGATGCCATTGGTAGCACTGATGACGGATTTGAGATTGCTGAACTTGACTTGGCGATTCGCGGACCCGGGGAACTGTTCGGCAGCCGCCAGAGCGGTCTTCCTCCGTTCAAAGTGGCCGACCTGATGCACGACATGGAATTACTGCGCCTCGCGCGCCGCGACGCCAAGGACTGGATCGAACGCGACGGCGATCTCAGCGCGCCGGAACATCGCTTGCTACGCCGCAAACTCATGCATTCCTATGGCGGCGCGTTGGGCCTTGCCGATGTGGCGTGATAGTGCGCGAAATTGCGCGGTGAAGCGCCACTGCGAGTGCCGTAAGTGACGGTATCGGGCGTAGACTTCCATCCCTGATGCCAGCACCTGCACTCATCATCCGCGATCTTCGATTCTCGTATCCAGAGGCCTCGTGGGCACTGTCGGTGCCACACTTGCAAGTGGAAGCTGGCGAACATGTGTTGTTGGTGGGCGGCTCCGGGCGCGGCAAGAGCACCCTGCTGCAGGTGGTTGCCGGGTTGCGCGAACTGGGGAGCGGATCAGTTGAAGTGGCCGGCAAGCGTATGGACACCCTGCGCGGCGCAGCGCGAGACGAAGCGCGCGGGCGCAGTATTGGAATGATCTTCCAGACCTTCAATCTGTTGCACGGATTCACGGCGCTTGAGAACGTCTTTGCAGCGCTGATGTTCAGTTCAATGCCAGTGGCAGAACACGAACACCGCGCGCGCACCCTGCTCTCCACGCTTGGAATTGCTGACGCGGACGCCGATGTTGACCGGCTTTCAGTTGGACAACAACAGCGCGTGGCCGTGGCGCGAGCGCTGGCGGCACGACCCGCCCTCGTACTGGCCGATGAACCAACTGCCAGCCTCGACCCAGAGAACACGGAGACCGCGATGGACCTGATCCAGTCAGCATGTCGCGCCGAAGGTGCCGCGCTCCTATGCACCAGCCATGACCCGGCAATGCGTGCACGCTTTGCGCGGATTGAATCGATCGATGCAATGATTGCAGGAGGAGCGCGATGAGTGCAAAGACGTTGACTGACTGGCAGATCGTCATGCGCAGCTTGCGAGCGCGGCCACTGTCGACGTGGATCACCATCGGCATGGTGGCGACCAGCGTTGCGCTCCTCTTGGTGCTGTTTGGCATGCGAACCGCAGCGCGCGGAGCGTTCGACCGGGGTTCGGGGAATATTCACTTGCTGGTGAGCGCCGACCCAAGCCCGCTGGTGGCCGTACTCAACGGCATCTTTTATGCCAACGCGCCGTCCAAGCCAATCGCCTGGAGCAAGTACCAATCGATTCGCAGTGCGTTCCCGTATCAGTGGGCGATTCCAACCCAACAAGGCGACAGCTACCGCGGCTCTCCAACGATGGCAACATCGACTGACTTCTTTTCCAAGTTTGAGCCCGTAGCAGGCGAGCCATGGAAACTTGCAAGTGGAAAGTTCTTTGAGCGTCCGTTTGAAATTGTGCTGGGATCAGCGGCGGCTAAAGCCTCGGGTCTTCGACTTGGTCAAGAGGTGTTTCTGACCCACGGCTCCGGTGCGAGCCGGGAGGGCAGCGAGCCGGATGAGCATGCTGGTCATGTGCACACCGAGTATCCGTTCAAAGTTGTTGGTGTACTTGAGCCAACCGGGAGTGCCCATGACCGCGCGCTCTTCATTGATCTTGAATCAAGTTGGATTCTGCACGCCTTCGATCGCCGCGAACGAGCAGGTATTTCAGGCATCACGACTGCAGCAGACCTGGAAGACGATGATCGCAAGGTGACCGGCATTCTGCTGCGCCTGCCAACCCGCGCCGGCAGCGATGCCAGCGCCGCGATGCAGCAGCAGTTCGACACGCTGCGGCGCGACACGGCCATCGTGGTGGCACAGCCGGCGCAACAGATCCAGAAGTTGTTTGAAATTGTCTCCAACGTGGACGGCATATTCATTGGAATGGCAGTGGTGGTATTGATTTCAAG
>CALQCP020000212.1 GCA_943329105.2 Chitinophaga pinensis
AACTCGCGGACTTGAACCGCGGACCCGCGCATCTTCAGTGCGCTGCTCTACCAACTGAGCTAAGTTGCCGCGCGCGTTACAACCCAGTGACGGGTCGCTTCGAGCAGTAATTTGGATGTCACCCTCGGAACCCGGGACGCGTTTCGGCGCCCGCGGCCATTTGGGCAGGAATGCGAAGGGTACGCACTTCTTCCACCGTGTCAAGGCGCTCGGCGGCACTTGCTGCTCGCCCAAGCTCCACTTCAAGGCTCCCCAGGAGCCGTTCGGCCAGCCAATACCGCAGTGGGCGGGTGGCGGCAAAGGTTCGGAGGTCGGGAGCGCGCACGCCGCGCGGACGGCGGACCGTGGTTGGGGAGCGTCCGCTGCGCGTGCGGGCGTCGGTGGTCGGCCCGAGCGTGGAGACGCGCAGGTCAATCCAGAATCGGCGCGCGAATGCAATTCCGCGCATCGGGTCGAGGCGCGAAGCACAGGCGCGATCGAATCCAGGGGCAAGAACGGTCTGCAAGTCGGCCCATGACTGCGCAACACCGCGCGCGAGTGCAGCGGCGTGCACCGCACACTTAATGTTGTCGATCGCGCGCTCTGGTCGCGGCATGCGTCCGAGTCCGGCATTCTCCAAGTGCTCAATGACGTCCGAAACGCTCATTCCGTAGCGCACAGCCAATTCGCCTGATTCTGCGAAATACGCCGAGCGAATGCTCGCTTCAATCGATGGATCTAATCGGCGCGCCGAAGATCGCTCGGCCATGGTGCATGCACCACCGGCATTGTTCGAACCCCACAACGAGTGCGACTCCCACAGCGTGCCCGTTGCGTCAGTGGAATTCATTGAACTGTTTACTTTCATCGGTGTTCGCCTCCTGCGATTCCGTTTGCGAGTGCCGCTGCTTGCATAGCCGCGCTGCACTCATGCAATCCTTGCGTGCGCGGAGTGTAGAGCTGTGAAGTGGCGCGTCAATCCGTTTACGCAGAATCCCGGGCGAATTCATGCAAAGCGGACGTTGCCAAGAAGTGAGCGTCGAAGGTCGCGCAAGGCCGGAAACTTATCGCGCCAGCGCAGTAATTCGTTGCGATCGAGTTCTGCAATGAGCGCCAACTCACCATCGCCCGCCTCAGCGATGATGTCTCCGCTTGGCGCCACCACGAACGAGTCGCCGTGGTACTCGGCTTGTGGGTCGTGTCCGATACGGTTGCACGCGATCACAAATGCTTGGTTCTCGATGGCACGCGCAACCGCAAGCGCGCGCCGATGTACTGCGCGTGCACCCGGCCAATTTGCGCCGACCGTGAATACCTCCGCGCCCGCAAGTGCTGCATGGCGAAAGAGTTCGGGAAAGCGAAGGTCGTAACAGATGAACGGCGCAACGCGCCATGTACCGTCCGCGAGCGGCACATCAATGACCGAGATGGTGTCGCCGGGCGCGTAGTGTTGATCCTCGTGAGCGGGCGAGAAGAGATGCATCTTCCGATATGTTCCGGCGACGGCGCCATCCGGGCGGATGATGCTGGCGGCATTGTGGAGCGCGCCACTGCTGGCGTCCCGCTCGGCGTGCCCTGATTGCATCCACACTCCGTGTCGCCGCGCGATCTGTGCGGTGGCTTCGACCGGATCCGGACGCCCGGCGGGGGGCGGATCCATGGTGAAACCCGTGTCCGCCAACTCAGGAAGCAGCACAAAGTCACCCGCCGAAAGGTTTGCGGACGCAGCGAGCCTCGCGATGGTGGCCCAGTTGCGTGCGGGTTCCATCCACGCGATGTCAAATTGCAGGGCGGCGATACGCATAGCGCGCACCATAGCGGTTCCCACGCGAGCAGCGCCGCAGTCAGCCCAACCAGCGCCGCGGTCTGCCCAAGGAGCCCCCGTGCGCCCAATGAGCGCTGCGGTCTGCCCAAAAACAAACCACCCCCGCATAAGAACGGGGATGGCTTGTTAAAGGGGCGACCGACGGGATTTGAACCCGCGACTTTCAGGATCACAACCCGATGCTCTACCAACTGAGCTACGGCCGCCATAGTGAAGGGAAACCATGGTATCCGGACGAGGAAGGGGGGTCAATCCCCTCGGATTCTTAGCAACGAACCGGCCGACCAAGTCGGTATCCTTCGCCCTTTACGCTCCTCTTTTGGAAAGTACTCCACCATGACCATCGCTGCGCCCTCCGCTGCCCGCCAGAAGCACGACTTCGGCACCGCCTCCATTCATGCCAACCTTGCTGCACCCCGCCTTGTTGAATTGGCGATCGCCCGCGGCGAAGGAATGCTGGCCGCCAACGGCGCCCTGAACTGCGATACCGGCGCGCGCATGGGACGCAGCCCGGACGACAAGTACTTGGAAGACACCGCCAAGATTCACGGCAACATCGCCTGGGGCAAGGTCAATCAGCCCGTGAGTCCTGCACACTTTGACCTCATCCATGCAAAGGTCATGGAGTACATGCGTGCCAAGAAGGATGTGTTCCGCTTCGATGGCTATGCCGGCGCGGACACCAAGTACCGCCTGAAGGTTTCCGTCTTCACTGAAGAAGCATGGCACAGCCTGTTCGCCAAGACGCTCTTCATCAACGCCGAGCCAAATGAACTGCCGACCTGGCAGAATGACTGGACCATCATCGATGCATCGCGCCTTGAACTGGAAGACCCAGCCAAGTACGGCGTGAAGAACAAGTTGTGCATCGTGCAGAGCTTGGAGCGCAAGTTGGTTCTGATTGTGGGCACTCGGTACGCGGGCGAGATCAAGAAGTCGATCTTCTATGCAATGAACTATGACCTCCCTGAGGTTGGCGTGTTCCCGATGCACTGCTCTGCAAACGTGGCCAAGGATGATGCTTCGAATGTTGCAGTCTTCTTTGGACTTTCTGGCACTGGTAAGACCACCCTCTCTGCCGACCCGAAGCGCCGTCTGATTGGCGACGATGAGCATGGCTGGTCCGACCGCGGCGTCTTCAACTTTGAGGGCGGCTGCTACGCCAAATGCATCAATCTCAGCCAAGAAGGCGAGCCGCAGATCTGGAACGCCATTCGCTTTGGCAGCGTGATTGAGAACGTGGTGGTTGATCCGGTGACTCGTGTGCCGAATTATGACAGCTCGGCGCGTACCGAGAACACCCGCGTCACCTATCCACTGGATTTCGTGCCGGACGCGGTGATGCCCTCATTGGGCACGCATCCGAAGAACGTGATCTTCCTCTCTGCCGACGCATTCGGCGTACTTCCGCCGGTGTCCAAGCTCACCCCAGAACAGGCGCAGTACTACTTTGTGAATGGCTACACCTCGAAGCTTGCTGGCACTGAGGCGGGCGTCAAGGAGCCCACTCCGAATTTCAGCGCGTGCTTCGGCGGACCATTCATGCCGCGCGAGCCGATGGCGTATGCCGCCATGCTTGCTGAGAAGATCAAGCAGCATGGCAGCACCGTGTGGCTGGTGAACACTGGTTGGACCGGTGGGCCGTACGGCGTTGGAAGTCGCTTCAAGTTGAGTTACACGCGCGCGATTCTTTCGGCTGTCCTGGACGGTTCGTTGGCGAACGCCAAGTTTGTTGAGCATCCGATCTTTGGACTGCACATGCCAACCGCTGTTCCTGGTGTTCCGACCGAAGTGCTTGACCCCCGCAACACCTGGGCCGACAAGGCTGCGTACGACGCTATGGCGAAGGATCTCGCCACGCGTTTCCGTGGCAACGACGCCAAATACACGCTGAGTGACGGCGTCCGGAAGGCTGGTCCGAAGGCCTAACCGGCCCGAGGTACCTCAGACCATGGCAACCATTCAAGCGACCGCGCACGCTGTCACTGATGTTTGCTTTGCGGACATCGTTGCAGCCCGGCAACGTATCGCGGGCGGGGTGTTGGTGACGCCGTGTGTTGAAAGCCCAGCGCTTTCAGCAATCACTGGCGCGCAGGTATTTTGCAAATTGGAATACCAGCAACGTGCCGGCAGCTTCAAGGAGCGTGGGGCGTGCAACGCCTTGCTCCTGCTCAGTGCCGAAGAGCGCGCTCGTGGCGTGATTGCGGCCAGTGCTGGCAATCACGCGCTTGCGTTGGCATTGCACGGCAAGCGTCTTGGCATTCCAGTGACCGTGGTCATGCCAACGCATGCCCCGTTAGTGAAGCAGCGACGTTGTCGTGAACTTGGCGCGCGCGTTCTGAATCACGGTGACAACATCGCAGAGGCACGAAGCCGCGCGGATCTATTGGTTGCCGATGAACGTCTGACGTACATCAATGGCTTTAACGACGCGGCGATCGTTGCGGGGCAGGGCACCGTTGGTCTGGAAATTCTGGAGCAAGTTGCCGATCTTGATGCCATCGTGGTGCCGATCGGTGGTGCGGGTTTGATTGCTGGCATTGCTTTGGCAACCAAAGAACTGGCGCCACGCGTGCGGATTGTTGGTGTTGAGCCATCCCGATGCGCAAGTTTCGCTGCGGCTATGGCCGCGGGCAAGCCGGTGCGCGTTTCGTCCGTAGCCACGCTGGCGGACGGTCTTGCAGTACCGGAAGTTGGAGCCCGTAGCTTTGAGATTGCACGAACGCGCGTCGATGAGTGTGTGGCGGTTGATGAGAACGCCATCGCGCTAGCAATTCTTCGGCTGGCCGAGT
>CALQCP020000213.1 GCA_943329105.2 Chitinophaga pinensis
CCCGGAGCGGTGGCCGCTATCGCCGCGTTCCTTGCAGAGCAGCCGGTGGTTTCTCGCATCGCGCTTGTGGGCCATGAGCCGGTGCTTGGGCAACTCGTGTCGGCCCTTGTTTCCTCTGATTCCGCTCTCCGATTGGACCTGCGCAAGGGTTCGGTGGCGTGGCTGCGGGGTGCGCCGGGCGCAATGGAACTGTGCGGTCTGTTGGTGCCGGGAATGCTCCGATCGCGCTAGCCCTGCAGTAACGCAGACTTCCGTGGCATCGTGTTCGCGTGGTACAATCCGCGCCTCACATGGAACTCCCACCCACCCGCAAGAAGACTCCGCTCGCTGAAGTTGCATGGGACGGCCCATTGGTTTCGATCAAGTTTGCCGGACCGAACATCGGTCAGCGCGAAACCCCGATCATCCAAGAGGACATTGGCCCGTACCTGAAGCTCAAGACCATCAAGTATTTGGTTCTTGACCTCAGCGCCGTCTCCTTCATGAGTTCCATGGGACTGTCCATGTTCATCGGCGCCCGCAATGCAGCGGCCGCCGTTGGTGCACAGCCAGTTCTGTTTGGCTTGAACAAGGACCTCAAGAGTTTGATGGCCATGATGAAGATGGACAAGCTCTTCAAGGTCGTTGACTCTCAGGCCGACTTGAACAAGTTGCTCAGTAAGTAAATTTGCACTCGCACTGACGGATGACGTGCATCGGCGCCCACCGGCGCGGATGTCGCTCGGGTCTGTGACGTGGCGCGTGTAGCTCAGGCAGTATTTTGAGCGTCGGTTGCTGAACTAGTACGCGAAGCCCCAGGTCGGCATGACTGCGTCAGCAGCGGCCGGTCCAACCGGCGCAGCAGTTTCCTGGCCAGCCTGGAAGTTGCGCCACGCGGGCGCTTGGTTCACTCCGTAGATCACCACGTCCGCCTTGTTCTTGTCTTCCGCACGAAGCGCTAGCGTCTCGCCGCGCTGTACGGTGACGGTGAGCACATTGGCGAACGGGGCGCGTGCTTGAATCTCGCTAATCAGTCCGCCATCGTTTTCAGAGTGGAATTGACCAACCAGATGAACGATCTTGCCACCCGATGGCGCTGCGTGGTAGGCACGCACTATCGAATCCGCCATCGTTGCGTCCCAGAGTCGCTGCGAGCGAAGCACTTCATCAAGCTTCTCTTCATCGACCTCGTGTGCACCATCGCCACTCATCAGCGCCTTGAATCGCTCGCGGTATGAGTCTGGTGGATCGCGCTCCGGAATGGAGAAGAGCGCCCGATCTTCAGCGGGAAGCTCTTCAAGCGCTGCATAGCCCTCGGTACGCGCGCGACGAACATACTCGCGCGGGGCGTTCGCAGCGATTACTGGCGCGTGCGCGGCCTTCGCCGAATCAATCACCGGTTGATAGAACTTTTCCCACGAACCCGTGGTTGCCCAGTCGCGTGACTCGGTGCGGTCGATGAACTCCGTCACGGTGATTTGGTTGTTGAGGTATGCATCAACAATCGGCTGCTCGTTCCGCTCCAGCATCTCCAGGGAGACGGCGCTACCCGGCCACATGGCGAACACCTCATCAACGATCGCCTGCTGCACTCCGTGCGCATTGGCGTCATCATGTTGTTCACCAACCACCACAATGTCCGCCCAGCGGATGCCGTTGGAGAGGGCGTTCCAATCGAGCGGAGCGCCGTTGTCTCCTCGGAACATCGCCAAACTGCGCGGACCACTTTGGACGCGCGGCACCAGCGTGGCGCCAGGCTCCGGCGCCCAGTACCAGATCGGATCTTCATACGGATTGCGCGTGCATGCAGCCAACGTTGCACATGCTGCCAACGCAATAAACGCGCGGGCATGCATGGCGGTGGTCAGGCTGGCACTTCGCTTCATGCGGGCAGTGTAGGTACTTCAGGCGACGCGTCCATCAACCAGATGCACGGTGCGATCGGCACGTGCGGCAATCCACTGGTCGTGGGTCACCATCACCACGGTCAGTCCGGCACGATGCTGCTCGGCAATCATGTCCAGAATGGTGTCGCCGGTCTTGGCGTCCAGGTTTCCCGTGGGTTCATCGGCAAGCAGCACGTCCGGATTGTGCATGAGGGCACGCGCGATAGCAACGCGTTGCCGCTCGCCGCCGGAGAGCTCTGCTGGCCGGTGCCGGAAGCGGTGCGAAAGTCCAAATCGTTCCAGCAACATGCGCGCTCGGTCACGAATTTCGCCTTGGCGGCGCATCCATTCAAACCGCCCGATACCAATAGTGGCGGGCAGCAGGGTGTTCTCCAAGACATTCAGTTCCGGCAACAAGTGATAGAACTGAAACACGAACCCAATGTGTTCATTGCGATAGCGGTCAAGGCGCGACTGGCTGTAACCGCCGACATGCTCGCCCCGAAAGGTGACTGTTCCGGAATCCGCGCGATCAAGTCCACCAAGGAGGTGTAAGAGCGTGCTCTTACCGCTGCCACTTGAGCCCAAGATCGCCACCCACTCGCCCGGCTTCACATCAATCGACGCGCTCTTGAGGACCGGCACTTCCACACGACCCATGCGGTAGGTCCGAACAACATCGCACGCGGAGAGCAATACTCCTTCAGCGGCGTGGGGCGGGGTGCTATGCGGATGCATGGTCATAGGTTGCAGTCAGTCGGGGTTCAGTTACTCGTAACGAAGCGCGCGCACCGGATCAATGTCTGCGGCGCGCGCTGCGGGTACCGCCGCTCCAAGGACGCTAAACACAATGGCTCCAACGGCGGTGATCCAAGCATTGTTCCAGTCCATTTCGCTTGGAATGGTGGCGAAGTAGTAGACCGCCGGATCCCAAATCAGGAAGCCGCGATGCAAGACCAATCCAGTACCGATGCCCACCAAGGCAAGGGTGGCCACCGTCCAGAGTAGGACGCTCAAGATGCGTGACCGCGTCAGCGCGCGCACGGTGAGTGCAGCCGAACCAGCGGCGAGCAGGAAGAACGTGACATAGAGCCACCGGGGGGCATCATTTCCCAGTGCCATATGAATGGCATTGATATTGCGAATCACTAGCCACGCCAGTGCGATTCCGACGCCTGAACCAACCATGCCTATGGTGAGTCCGTAGCGAAGGAAGATCCACAGTACGCCCATGCGGCTTGCACCGATCGCGCGCAGAATGCCAATGTCGCGCGTCTTTTCGCTGACGATCGACCAGAAGATTGCCAAGATCAATCCTGCGCAGACGAGGTAGGTGATCGAGAACAAGATGCGCATCATCTGACGCTCTTTCTCAACCGGTGCAATCAAGTCGCGCAGGCGTTGCTCCCACGTCATGATGGAGACATACTCGGTGGCGGGCGGTCGAGTGCGAACACTCGGATCGGCGGACTTTTGCAAATAGAACTGTTCGTAGGCTTCTGCAACTTGCACGCGCAATTCATCGGGAGTCACGCCCTCCTTGGCGCGCACCAAGATCTGCGTGGCGCGCGCGGGCGATGTACCGATCACTGGGTAGTTTCCAGAGGCATCCGGTACTGCCGTGGTATCCACGATGGGTGCTTCGTCCAGCCGCAGCAGCTCTTGGCCTTCTTTCAGCGGAATGAACACGCGGTTCTTATCCACTTGAAACACGCCGGACATGACTTCATTCACGACTTTGAAGACGCGGCTGTTGGACTGTGAAACAGTGCCCTTTTCACTAATCGGCACCAGCGTCACGGTGATCTCATGATTGGGCATCCACCACATCGAGTTGCGTGGTCGATAGCTGCCATCACGCTGCCGCTGATTGACGATCGAGACATGCATGCCCAAGAGTGCACCCGGGCGACCAGTGGCGCGGTCGCGCAGCACTTTGGCATCTTCATAGAGCCCGCTCAAGTCTTGTTGACGACGCGGGTCGTCCTCGGCCATGGCCAATGCTTCTTGTGGGCTCGCCGCGGGCTTCCACCAAATGGTGCGATCCAGTTCCGTGACCTGCGCGAATGTTTCTGGCTCAATCGCCCACACCTGCGCGGTGACAACGTCCTTGTTCGGTCCGCCCGGATACGGCATCCGCAGCAATCCATAGGTGTCCACCAGCGGCGTAGCTGCGGCCGCTCCGGGAAGTTTCAGAACGTCGGCAATGAACTCCTTGTAATAGGGAATTCCTTGCACGGGGTAACTGATCACCACATCGCCCATTAGCGTGCGACCCGAGGCGCGCAGGTTGTCAAGGAACCCGCTCATGACGCTCACCACAATCACCACCAGTGCCACGCACAGACCAACCGCGGCCACAGCGATGAGTGGAATGATCCGCGTGGACAGGTAGCGGCGAACAAGGAGTTGGGTGTAGACGGCCAAGGTGCCGAATCGTAGAGGTTTCAAGAACGCGATGGGGCTCTGAAGGCGGTACCCTTGTTCATCCCGCGGCGGCGCGGGTACCGATGGACACACTCGTCACCGTTTCCACCATTCTTGCGGTCGCCTCGGTCACCGAGTGCGTCTTATGGATGGTGTTGGCGATCCGTGCGGTGCGCGAGTGGCGGTGCGCGCTCTTCATCGCCGACGCGCTTCGGTTGCCCGCCATTCCATTACCGTTGCTGACGGTGGTGATCCCGGCACATAACGAGGAGTTGATGGCCGCCAACTGCGCCCG
>CALQCP020000214.1 GCA_943329105.2 Chitinophaga pinensis
GGCCACGGAGTTACCCAAGTGATGTACGCGGTGCAGCGGACCAACTCGCGCATTCCGCCACTGTTAGCGGTTCGGCAGTGGCTGGCCTCCACACTCACCATCGTGTCCGGCGGTAGCGCGGGGCCAGAGGGTCCGATCGTCACCATCGGCGCCACGGTTGGTTCAAACGTCGCCCGCTTCATGTTGCGACCCTCGGCAAGCAACACCAGCACGCTGCTTGGATGCGGTGCCGCCGCTGGACTTTCTGCGGTATTTGCTGCACCGTTAACGGGCATCTTCTTTGCAGTGGAAGTGGTACTGAAAGATTTCTCCGCGCGCACCTTTGCGCCGATCGTGGTTGCATCCGTACTGGCATTTGCCACCGTGCAAAGCGTGCTTGGTCCGGTTGATTCGCTGTTTGGCCCAGCGGCACGCGAGATTGGACCACGCCTCACCGGCATGACCATGGGGCTGACGCCATTCTTTATAGTCCTGGCACTGCTGTGTGCCTTCGGTGCGGTGTTCTTCATGCGATCGTTTGAAATCATCGAGCGCGCATTTGTCATTCTGCCAGTGCCGCGCATGATGAAGCCCGTCATTGGCGCGGCGCTCTTGGGCATGGGCGGCGCGGCATGGGTGTGGATGCACCCCGAATCACCACTACCACCCTTCTTCGGCACCGGATACTGGGTAGCGCGCGACCAGATTGAACACGCAGGACTCGCGTCACCGAGCTTCGCGTACGCGGGGATTCTTATGGTGTGGTTTGTTGGAAAGGTATTCGCTACTGGTACCACACTGGGGTCCGGATCTGCGGGCGGACTCTTTGCGCCCAGTCTGGCGTGCGGAGCGATGCTGGGTGGAGCGTTTGCAGAAACACTGCGCGCTGCAGGATTTCAATCAACACCGTCGCCGGAATTAGTACTTGCTGGCATGGGTTGCATGGTGGCCGCCACCACGCACGCTCCGCTGGCGGGCGCCATGCTTGTCTATGAACTGTGCCACCAAGAGTCGGTGATTTTGCCAGTGCTATTGGCCACGGTGATCTCCACACTCGCGTGTCGGGCGATGCATCCGTTCAGTGTTTACACCGCCGGACTTGCTGCCTTGGGCGTACGTCAAGGAGTGGTCGCTGACCTAGTGGCACTCCGAAAGATTGCAGTACGCCAAGTTGCACAGCCGCCCGGCGTGGTCATTCTTGACAGCGCATCGGGCACCGCGCTTCTTGAATTGGCTGAGAAACACGGAGCACATGATGCAGTGGTGATTGATTCCGAAGGTTGCTACCGCGGCATGATTACCGCGCGCGAATTGCAATCTGCACTCCTCGCCCGCGAAGCACTTGCCGCCACGGTTGCTTCGGATCTCATGCGCACCGATATCCCGGTCACCACGGAAGACGAGTCCATGGAAATCGCATTCCATAAACTCAGTGCGAAAGATATTGATGCCATCGCGGTGATTGATGAGCCAACCAAGCGGCTCCTGGGAATCCTGACCCGCGAGCGATTATTGCAGGCGTACGGCGGCGATCTCACGTCTGGCAACTAATTACTGCCCGGCAACTAATTACTGCGCGGCCCCGCGTGTGCCTGTCAAGTCCCTGCGGTGCAATCGCCACCAGGTGATCACTGCTGCAACAACGCATAAGGCGCCCAGCACTGCAAAGATCCGGTTCGAATCCATTCCGGCATTGCGCAAGGCAAGAAACATGGCTGAGCCAAGGGCCGCCATCATGAAACTCATTCCATTGGCGGTTCCTAAGCATCGCCCCCGCGATTCATCAGGAGCCAACATTTGCAACATGCTCTGCAGGGGGATGATGTAGAAGCCCGCTACCAAGCCTGTGTAGCTCACCAGGATTGCAACATTGGTGTAGGTGGGAGTCATCAGCCCAAGCGCAAGGAATCCAAACGCAAGCCCAAGCGCACCGGCGGGCACAAAGAATCGGCGTCGATGCGGACGATCAAGCCACGCTGCCAGCACGCAACTGATGCCGATCGAAACTCCAAGTCCACCCATCAAGTAACTCACCTTGGCGTTCGAAACTGTAAGAATCTGCGAATAGTCCGGGAGCACCAATAGCGCCACCGCCGCTGTGAAGTAGAAGAATGTCCACGCCAACGCTACCGCGAGCAGCGGCGAGTGCGACATTTCGCGGATGGTGGTGACGTAGGTACTGATTGGATTCCACGCACGCGGCAAGGAGGGCATCTGCGCGCGAAGCCGCGGCAATGTCAAGCAGGTGATGAACCCGAAGAACACCAGCACTGCCAGCGCAATTCCTGGAAGCCAGGCACCCAATGCTGACGGCGCACTCGGCGCAATGGCCCCGGAAGCCAACGTGGCACCAGCGACTGCAAAGCTCTCCTCCCACTCATCAGCCAAGAACCCTGCAAGCAGTACGCCAACAATCACTGCCACGTTGGTGGCCATATTGATCACCCCATTCGCGCGCGCAATGTCGCGTCGAGCCACCAACTCCGCAATCATGCCGTACTTGGCTGGTCCGAAGAACGCACTGATGATGGCAAACAAAATCAGCGCGGCCATGGCTAACCATGCATGGCCCAATCCAAATCCAAGCGCAGCCAGAACCACCACGCCAAACGCTGCCAATTTCAATACAACCGTCACCGATCGCTTGGAGTTTCGATCCGCAATGCGCCCGGCCCACGCCGACAGCACAATGAACGGCACCGTAAACGCCACCCCGATCCAACCGCCGCCACCGTGACCAAACACAAGTTCCCACGGGTTGCCTGCCGCCACGGCAATAGTAAGAAGCGTCTTCACAACATTGTCGGTTGACGCTTCCACAAACTGCGTTGCCAAGAGCGAAATGAAGCCACGATTCCACAGTGGAGCGCTACCAGCAATGCCACGGTCTTCGGTGGGATCGATGTGGATTGGAATGTCCCCCGTTTGATTCAGTGCACCATCTGCTATCGGCACGGTCACTTGACTGCCTCCGGTCGCACGACACGCCGCGCCGCACGCCCGGTGCCCGGCGTCCACGCCGCAGCAGGCATCACCGTTGCGCGCTTCACCACCACGGGATTCACGGGCCGACCAGTTTCCGTATCTGCGATCGCACCGCGTTCGGTAGCAATGATCGCCTCTGCGCCTTCGATCGCCTCACCGAAAGCGCAATATTGCCCGTCCAAGCGCGCAGTCTCTGCACGGGTGAGCCCAACAAACCACTGACTGCCCGCGCTATCCGGCCAGTCATTGCGCGCCATCGACAGCACACCAAAGTCATGTGCAAGCATCGAAGGCTCAAGTGCAATGTCATATCCGGGGCCACCGTCACCGGTGCCGATCGGGTCCCCGCCTTGGATGACAAACGGCGTTCCACCCCGCCCCTTGGGCACTACGCGATGAATGATGGTGCCGTCATAGAAACCGCTCGCTGCAAGTTCCACAAAGTTGCGCGCGGTGTTCGGTGCCATGTCAGGGCGCATGGCAAATCGCATCACCCCGGCGCTGGTTTCAAACAGCACATCCATATCAACCGCCACGCGAAATCCGGAGCGCGGCGCGGGATCTTCCTTGCTCCAGGTTCGCTTCGCTTCCACATGCGCTGCATTGGCGGGTTCGAGCAATTGATCGCCCCATCCGATGATGCGTGTGAATTTCGTCTTGCCATCGGGGCGAACATCTTCCATGGTGCGAATGGTGGGTCGCCCAATCAATGGCACCACCAGAAGCGGCGCGTCGGTAGGGACTCCGGCAACCACTGCTTGCACGCGCACTGCGCTGGGAATGTCGCGGAGAGCCGGTAGCAAGGCGGCTAAATCCAATTCTCCAGCAGGCGCCGTTGCACGGGCGAGCACGCGCCCATCGGCATCCATCATGACCAATTCGCACGCGGATGCTGCCCGGGCACGGATCGGCCCGGCGGGACGAGCAAATGTGGCGTTCGGAAGCGGTTCAAGTTGCAAGGCGAACACAGCCACAAGCGGTAGGAGGGCGCCGATCATCGCAGCAGTATGGCGCGTCCCGTACATTCCTGCCACCGATGCCTTCCCAAGAACCCATCATTGTGGTCAGTGGACTCCCGCGCTCAGGTACCAGCCTGGCGATGCAAATGATCCATGCCGGCGGCGTGTCCGTGGTCACCGATGGTCAGCGCGCCAATGATGACGACAATCCGCGCGGCTACTTTGAGTTTGAGCGCGTCAAACAACTCAAGACTGACAAAGGCTGGATTGACGAAGCCGCTGGCAAAGTGGTGAAAGTCATCCACATGCTCCTAGCCGAGTTGCCTGACGACCGCCCCTACCGAGTGATCTTCATGGAACGCGACGTGCGCGAGGTAGTCAAGAGTCAATCAACCATGCTGGCACGTAGCGGCCGTACTGGCGCACAGTTGCCACCAGAGCGGCTGATGGCTATTTACGAACAGCAGTTGAAAGTGCTGGAACAGTGGCTTGCTGCGCACCCGAACTTTCAAGTGTTACGCATTCCGTACGCCGCGTTGGTGGCCAACCCAGCCGCGTTCGTGCCGCAGATCAATGCGTTCCTTGGGGGCATGCTCAACGAGCAGCTGATGTGCGCCGCGGTTGACCC
>CALQCP020000215.1 GCA_943329105.2 Chitinophaga pinensis
ACAACAGCAACCTGGTGATGTACGACCGCGCGGCGGGGGTCGATGAGCACAGTCTTCCCACTGCAGACCGCACCGAAGCCTCACTGTGGAGTCAACTTGGCATGCGCGCGATCGCTGGCCCCGCTGCAGCACATGACGCGCGAATCCTTCCGCTTCCTGATGTAAACATCACTTCCTGGCGCATGTGGACGGCGGTGTGGCCGGACACCACGGTGATCATGGGCGACCCCGCACAGTCGAGTCGATACAAAGAATTCAGTTACGCGCGCTACTACCTCTCGCCCCGCGTTGACTTTCCAGTGAGTGGACTGGTTGCTTCCGTCCGCGAACCGACCAGCGCGGCGGTGGCGATGGCAGAAGCTGCCAAGGGCGACCCGCGGTCGCGAAAGACTGCCGTCATTGAAGTACGCGAAGGCGAGGCGAGGGCGGTGTACTCACTCGCCGAGTTAGCCACCAAGGCCGGCGACTCCGGTCGAGTGCCGTTCGAAGTGGGCGGGCGTCAGTTTGAGGCCACTGTGCAGCCGTCACCACTTGCAGCGCTCGTGCGTGCAACCGATGGCAAGCCTGCAGTAGTGATTCCACAACTCTGGTTTGCACACGAAGCGAAGTGGTAGCGCTCGCTTGTTACGTCAGTGCTGAACAAATCCACAGCGTGGCATAGAGCACCATCCAGATGACATCCAGGGCATGCCAATACATGGCACACAACACCACGCCGGTGTAGTCGCTTGGCGTGTACTGCCCTTCCCTGCTGCGGCGCAACACGTACACCATGGGCGGGAGTCCGCCGATGACATGCAGTGCATGCACTCCGGTGAGTACATAAAAAGTCCATGCATACAAGCCACTTTCGATGGTGGCGTGACGCGTCCACAGTTCGTTCCATGCCAGGGCCTGCACTGCAAGGAACAAGAGCGCCAGCCCCAGGGTGGCACCCATGGCGTACACCAATTGCGTCTGCTGCCCAAGGCGGGCGGCTCGCACGGCCAGTTGCATGGTCCAGCTTGAAATCAGCAGTACGGCACTGGAAAGAAGCAGCGCCGAAGGCAGTCCTGGGGTTCCTTCCGGCATCCATTCGCGCCCGGGCGGTTGATCAAAGCGCACCACCACGTACCCAAGGATGCACGCCACAAAGATCATGGCCACCACCGCGATGAAGACCCACATACCAAAGACCCCTGCAACGCCGCGCTCGTGCGCACTGTCGAAAGGGTCAATGAAGTTTGCGGTCTTGATAGCCATCACGCACCTCGGCAGCGAATCCGCGCCGCGGCGGGCGCGTCAGTTCGTATCGCCAACACCACCGTTGGTGGAGCGCACTTGGGCAACCGGAGCGCCTGGCGCATTCGCCTGCATGACGGTCTCCGCTTCCGGCGGATTACCGTTGAACATGGTGGGCGAGTTCTGGTGAACATCCATGGCTGAGAAAGCCAACATGATGCCCACAAAGACGATCGAGCCAATCAGTACCAGCAGATTGAACGGCCGGTCCCAGCGCAAGTGCATAAAGATCAGTGCCACAATGGTGGCCTTGACCACCGCGATGGCAAGCGCCAACATCAAGTTGGCCTCACCCAGATCGATGTAGCGCACGGCGACAGTGATCACCGTGAGAAACAGCAGCGCAGCGCCTGCTCCAACCAAGTACTTGATGGGAACGACGTGACCCACCTCAGGGTGAACTTCGCCGGCATGTGAACCAGCGTGTGCTCCGGCAGGATGTGTGACTTGATGTGCCATAGATGTAGTCCGTCCGACTCAGTGGATGAGATAGAAGAGCGGGAAGAGGAAGATCCAGATCAAGTCGACGATGTGCCAATACAGGCCGCCGGTGTCGACTGCTGTGAAGTTCTTGCTCGAGAAGTCGCCGCGAACTGCACGCCAAGTCAGCCAGGCAATGAGGCCCATGCCCGCCACCACGTGAACACCGTGCAGGCCGGTCATGCAGTAGTAGATAGCGAAGAAGAGATGCGTATTCGGCGGCAGCTTGGCATCTTCCAAGTGAGTGCCTGGATGTGCCTCTTCCGACTTACCAGGGGCAGGTGCAGCGGCATGCTCCGGAGCAGGCGCGCCACTGGCACGGGCCATACCGGTTGGTCCAACCGAAGCAGACTTCACCGCGGAGACATCCACGGCAGGCTTAGCAGCCAGGTCCGGGATTGCAAAGAGTGTTGGATCCTTCACCACAATGGCTGTCGCGGCCACGGGAGCGGTCTTCAATGCCATCGCTTCAGCGTGACCTTCCGCGTCATGCGGCGGCACGTAGAAGGACGAGCCCCACACGAGGTTGTCATGGAACTTGTGGGTGTACTCAAAGTACTTAATGACCAAGAAGCCAATTGCTCCCATGAACGTCAACACCAAGCAGACGATGAGTCCGCCGCGACGATCCGTCTGCGCACAGCGAACCGCCAGTGCCATGGTCAAGCTGGACAGAATCAGCACGCATGTGTTGATTCCACCCATGATGGTGTCCAGGTAATGGCTGGCGTAACTGAACACCTCTGGATTACGCATGCGCAAGATGGCATAGGCCACAAACAGGCCGCCAAAGAAGAGGATTTCAGTAGCAAGGAACAACCAGATGCCCAACTTGGCACTGTCAAACTGCTGCGCCATGCTGTCAAAGTGGTGGGCCACATGCGGATCGTGACCGTGGGCATGGTCATCATGGCCGTGCGCTTGGTCAGCGTGGGTGGTGTGGTTGTTTGCGATGGTTTGACTCACATGTTGCTCCGGGGGAGTTCAGTCAAGACGGCGGGCAATGCCCTCGTCAGTGCGCAGCCTTGGTGCCCTGCGCGGCGGGATTCACTTCGGGATCGTTGGATTCATCGACGCGGTAGCCACCGAGCTTTGGATCCCAGTGCACCACTGAGAAGTCGTAGCAATCACCAACACGCGGGGCCTTGGCAAAGTTGTCGAACGGTGGCGGGCTGGCGCACTGCCACTCCAAGCTACGACCACCCCACGGGTTGGCGGGAGCCTTCTTGCCGTTGAAGAGACTGCCAAACAGGCTAATGGCTGTCAGCGTGAATCCAACCGCCATGATGTAACTACCAATGGTGGAAATCACGTGATAGACCTGGAACTCCGGCTGATAGTCGTAGTAACGGCGCGGCATGCCCTGCGAACCCAGCATGAACTGGGTGAAGAAGGTGACATTGAAGCCGATGAAGATGATCCAGCAGGCGATCGTTCCAAGGCGCTCGTCGTACATGCGACCGAAGATCTTCGGCCACCAGTGGTGCAGACCACCGATCATTCCGATCAGTGCACTACCCATCATGACGTAGTGGAAGTGGGCCACTACAAAGTAGGTGTCATGCAAGTGCACATCGGTACTCAGCGTGGCCAAGTGCAAGCCGGTGAGACCACCAATGGTGAACAGGAACAAGAATGCCAACGCGTACCACATGGGCGTGGTCAATGAGACCGAGCCCTTGTAGAGCGTGGCAATCCAATTGAACACCTTGACGGCGCTGGGGATGGCCACACTAAAGCTGATCGCGGAGAACAGTGTGTTCATCAGGGCTGACTGGCCCGAAGTGAACATGTGGTGACCCCACACAATGAAACTGAAGAAGGCAATGGCGATCGAACTGAACGCGATGAGGCGGTAGCCAAAGATCGCGCGGTGACTGTTGATGGCGATGATTTCGCTGATGATTCCCATGGCGGGAAGAATCATGATGTACACCGCGGGATGGCTATAGAACCAGAAGAAGTGCTGGTACAGGACCGGATCGCCACCCATGGATGGGTTGAAGATTCCGATGTTCACCGTGCGCTCAACAATGAGGAGCAACAGGGTGATACCCAGCACCGGAGTGGCGAGCACCTGAATGATGGCGGTTGCATAAATCGCCCACAGGAACAAGGGCATACGGAACCAGGTCATTCCTGGCGGGCGGAGCTTGTGGACCGTGACGATGAAGTTCAGCCCAGTAAAGATGGAACTGAAACCAAGCACGAATGCCGCGGTCAGCACGGGAATCACGCCGCCAGCAGTGGTGGTGGTGGAGTACGGCGTATAGAAAGTCCAACCAGTATCGAAGCCACCCATGGCCAGCGAAACCACGCAGAGGACTGCACCAGTCACCCACAGGTAGTAACTAAACAGGTTGAGGCGCGGGAAGGCAACATCCTTGGCACCAAGCATGATGGGCAGAATGATGTTGCCGAGCGCTGCCGGAATACTTGGAATGATCACCAAGAACACCATGATGGCGCCGTGCAGCGTGAACCATTGGTTGTAGGTATCTGCGCTGTCGGTGATTGTTGGACCCGGGGTGAGCAACTCCGTGCGAAGGAGCAGCGCAAAGGTTCCACCAAGCAAGAACGCACCGAGCACCGACCACATGTACATCACACCGATGCGCTTGTGGTCCAGTGTGAAGATCCAAGACAGGATCCCGCGCGTGTGCGTTAGGTAATTGTCGCTCGCGGGGCGGGCCTCGATGGTGTCGGGCATGGCGCCGGGTGATGGGAGTTGAATGGTGGTCATGGTGAGAACTTCCTGTGCTAGTTGAGTAAGAGCGCTTGT
>CALQCP020000216.1 GCA_943329105.2 Chitinophaga pinensis
GCGGTATCGACGCTCCTTTCCTTGGTCATCGTGCCGGTCTTCTATGCACTACTGGTAGTCATTCGTGACCGCGTGTGGGGGCCTGATGAGCCGGACGCCGAGCAGCCCGCCAAGTAACCTTCTCGTTATGAGCACCGCCGCTGCAGCGCTAACTATCACGCACGCTGAATTCCGCGCCCGACGCGACCGGCTACTGGCCGAACTTGGCCAGTCGGCAGGATTGGTCCTCGCTGGCGATGCCGATCCATCGCTGCACCATCCATGGAAGCCGCACGCGCATTTTGAGTACCTCACTGGCGTCACCGATGAGCCCGGGGCCATGCTGTTCCTGGATCCCGCCAATCCAGTGCCCGCCAAGCGCGCAACGTTGCTGCTTCGGCCGCTCAATCCAGAGGTGGAGAAATGGGACGGCTTCCGCGATGAGCTGGGAAGCGCGCTCCGAACCCGAATGGGTATCGACACCGTCCTTCGCACTGGAATGCTCGGCAGGCTGCTCTTGGAGGCAACGCGCCGTACTCGGTCGCTTGCATGCCTGATGCCACTTGCTGCTTGGAATTCACCAGTATCTGCAGACCTCGCGATCCTGCGCGCGCAAGCTGAGCGTGTGCCTGGAACGCAAGTCACTGATCGCAGCGATCTCCTCATGAAGATGCGCGCCGCGAAGAGTGCAGCCGAAATTGCCTGCATCCGCGAAGCTGGCCGCATTACCGCTACGGGCTTCGCTGCCGCCATGAAGTCCATGCGCGCTGGCATGAATGAGTTTGACCTGCAGGAAGCAGTGGAACATGCGTACCGCAGCAACGGCGCGCGGGAGTTGGCCTTCCGCACCATCGCCGGTGGCGGGTTCAACGCCACCGTTCTGCATTACCACGCTAATGATCACGCGCTCATGGCTGGCGAGTTGGTGGTCCTTGATAGTGGGGCGAAGTTTGCGGGCTACTCAGCCGACGTCACCCGGACGCTGCCCGTTTCTGGAACATTCACCCCCCGTCAACGCGAACTCTATGACTTGGTACTGCGCTCTCAGGCCGCCGCTATCAACGCTGTGAAGCCGGGCGCTACGCTCGCTGAGATCGATGCCGCCGGGCGCAAGGTCATTGTCGATGCAGGCTATGGCGACGCATTTATCCACGGAATGGGCCACCATTTAGGCTTGGAAACACACGATGCCTCCCCTGATGCGCCCCTTGAAATCGGCGCCATCATCACCATTGAGCCAGGCATCTACCTGCCCAAGGAATCAGTGGGAATCCGTATTGAAGACGATGTGGCTGTTACCGCTACAGGTCACGAGGTGCTCACCCCATCCATCCCGCGGAGCGCCGACGATGTGGAACGGGCAATGGCGCGCTGAGCAAGCGCAGCAGATTCGGCGTCGCTTGTGTTCAGACTTGGCTTAGACAGCCAAGGATTTCACCAAAACCACATCAACGCAGCCGATGATTCGGATGGGAGATCGCATGGATCGCGCCTCCTGCCGCGGCCGGGCTCCGGTCGGTGACCACAGGAGGGCTCCCGATGTTCGCCTACCGCACCGTATTCGTCAGCGATGTTCACTTGGGTTTCCGCGGCGCGCGCGCCGAGGAGTTTGCTGCATTCCTCAAGCGCATCCAATGTGAGCGCCTGTATTTGGTGGGCGACATTGTTGATATGTGGGCGCTTCGGCAGCGCTGGACTTGGCCATTGACGCACAATCAAGTGGTGCGGCGCCTTCTCAAGTTGGCCCGCCATGGAACCAAAGTGATTTACATACCGGGAAATCATGATGATTCGCTCCGTCCGTATGCCGGTATGGAACTTGCAGGAATTCGAATTGCTAAACAGGCAGTACACCGCCTCGCTGATGGTCGGCAACTTTTAGTCTGCCACGGTGACGAATTCGATCTTGTTGTTCAGCACTCCAAACTACTTTCCAAGCTGGGCACGTATGGATACGACTATCTGGTGCAACTCAACCGAGTGGTCAATGGGATCCGTTCATGCGTTGGCCTGGGGCGTTGGTCATTCTCACAGACCATCAAGAAGCAAGTAAAGAGCGCCTGCACATTCATCTCAAAGTTTGAAGAGGTGCTTGCCGACGAGGCGCGACGACGCTCACTGGACGGTGTCATTTGCGGGCATATCCATGAGCCGCGCATCGACGTTCGCGCGGATGGTCTGACCTACGCAAACTGCGGCGATTGGATCGAGCGTGCATCAGCGCTGGTTGAACACTCCGACGGTCGCCTGGAAATCATTGACGTCGAAGCACTCCTGCGCGAGGCCGGATGGAAGCCGGACCCCACGGAGCACCCGGAACATCTCAGTATTCCAGAGCTCGCAGTGGACGAAGGCGGCGTTCATGCGCACTGAACAACGAAGTGTGGCTCCACGCCTTGTGAATGTGGCATTCTGCAGCAGCTCAGTTGGATGCGGGCACACCCGCGCGTCGGTAGCGATCCACGACGCGCTTCGTGCACGGGGACAACTTTCCCAAGCCACCTTTATCGAGGCACTTGAACACGCGCCGCGTTGGTTCAGCACCGTCTATCGCGATGGCTACCTCCGCGCCATTCGTCACGCGCCACGTGTGGTCGGCGCGATTTACAACAGCACCGATATTCCGCGCCGTGATCGCAGGCCACTCGGACCAGCACTTGATCGATTTGAAGATCGCATCATGGCGAATTTCCGTGCGCACCCCGGACTGCATGCAGCGGACGTCGTGGTGTCCACGCACTTTCTGACGAGCGCGCTGCTCGGGCGCATGCGAATACGTGGCGAACTTCAAGCGCCCGTAGTGACCGTGGTAACCGATGAGCATCCGCACGCCGTGTGGCTGCATCGAGGCGTCGACCTGACGTGTGTTGCAAGCCGATCCGCTCGTACCGCCGCTATCGCAGGTGGTATGGATCCCGCGCGAGTAGAGGTGACCGGAATTCCAATTGACCCTCGGTTCTGCATGACTCATCAGCGATCATTCGCAGTGACCGATCAACCGCAGCCGATGATCTTGGTCTGCGGTGGCGGGCACGGACTTGGTGATATTCCCGCAGTGGTTCGATCACTGCTTGCCACATCATTGCACTGCACCATTGTTGTGGTGTGCGGCAAGAACGCTGCCCTGGAAACCGCCATGCGTGCACTGCAAACGTCTGGCCGTGCAGAAGCCCCCGGCGCGCCCGAATTGCGCGTACTTGGCTACACCAACGCCATGCACGAACTGATGGCCGCCGCGGATCTCATGGTGGGAAAGCCCGGCGGTCTGACCACCACCGAAGCTCGCGCCGTGGGGCTTCCCATGGTCCTGTTGCAGCCAATTCCCGGCCAAGAAGAACGAAACGCCGACATGCTGGTGTCGCTTGGCGCCGCTGTTCGCGCGAGGCGTGCAACTGATGCTGGACCGGCAGTTGCCGCCATCATCGGTGACCCCGCGCGTCTCCGCAGCATGCGGATCGCCGCAAGTGCCGCAGGCAATCCAAGAGCCGCCTTTGACGTGGCTGCCGGCATCAGCACATTGCTGGCGCAAGGGAACCAAGGCGAACGCTCGGATCGGCTCGTTGGAAGACCGGCGGCCTAAGCGGCTGTGCGGCACCACAGCGGGTCAAGTCATTCCAGTCGCAACGCACTGCCCACGATGACCACGGTTTAAATCACCGAATCATGAGTAGCAAGGTTGTGAGCCGGCGCAGTATTCAACTGCACCAACTTGGCGCCCTGCACTTCCTTTGCAGCATCCGGATCTACATAATCGCTGTGGCAATTCGCCTTTCCCTCTTCGGCCCCCACCGCCTTGCGGGTCTTTGACGCAAGTTTGTGAATCTCATCGGGGCTCAACACTCCGCGCTTTGCAAGAATCTCCTGTTGCTCCACGCTGAGGGCCGCGCTCTGCACGGGCTTGCCGCGCTGATACTCCTCATCCTTACCGCTGGCAAATTCCTGAATCTCCTTGCTGATGCGCACGCTGCACCAGTCATGGCCACACATGGCGCAGAAATCCGTATCAACATCAAGGTCTTCATCGTGGTACGCACGAGCGGTATCTGGATCAAAGCTCAATTCAAAGTGCTTCTCCCAGTTCAATGCTGCGCGCGCCTTGGTGAGTTCATCGTCACGGTCACGCGCGCCGGGAATACCAAGCGCTACATCTGCTGCATGAGCTGCGATTTTGTAAGCAATACACCCTTGTTTCACGTCATCCTTCTTGGGAAGCCCCAAGTGTTCCTTAGGCGTCACGTAGCACAACATACTGGCGCCGTGATAGCCCGCCGCGGTGGCGCCAATGCAACTGGTAATGTGGTCGTAGCCCGGAAAGATGTCCGTGACCAGCGGCCCAAGAACATAGAACGGCGCGCCGTGGCACAACGTGCGCTGCAGTTTCATGTTGAATTCAATCTGATCGAACGGCACATGCCCCGGACCTTCAACCATTACTTGCACGCCCATGCGCCAGGCGCGCTCAGTCAGCTCGCCGATCGTTTCTAGCTCCGACAACTGCGCGCGGTCCGTGGCATCAGCCAATCCGCC
>CALQCP020000217.1 GCA_943329105.2 Chitinophaga pinensis
CCGCCACCTTTTTCTTGTCATCGGGGCCAAGAAATGCGGTCATGTCCGTCTCCACGAACCCCGGAGCAACCACATTGGCAGTGATGCCCTTGGCTCCAAGTTCTTTGGCAATGCTCTTGGTGAGTCCAATCACGCCCGCCTTGGCGGACGCGTAGTTGGCCTGGCCCTTGTTGCCCTCAACGCCACTGACGCTACCGATATTGACCACGCGTCCAAACTTCCCGCGCAACATGGGGCGCGACGCAGCTCGGCAAGCGATGAACACCGAACGCAGGTTGACATTGATGACTTCATCAAAGTCTGCGTCGGACATGCGCATGATTAAGCCGTCCTTGGTGATGCCGGCGTTGTTGACAAGAATGTCAAGGCGCCCGTGTTTCTCTGCTACTTCTTCCACCATGCGCTGCACGGCAAGTCCGTCGGCGATGTCACAGGTGCGGTGTTCGCAGCTGCCACCGGCGGCGATGATCTCTGCTTCCAGGGACTGCAATTGCTCGACGTTGCGCGCAACAGCCACCACATGGCGGCCATCCTTTGCAAGGCGCTTGGCGATTCCGCGGCCGATTCCACGGCTTGCTCCAGTGACGATTGCTACGCGCTTATCCATGCAGAAGCTCCTCTATAGTTGGGCGGCGAAGTGTAACTGCGCAGCAAAGACCATGAACATGACAGCGGGACCGGCGTGCGCCAGTCCCGCTGTTCGCGCATGCCTTCGCGGAAGGCGTGGCGCGTCAATTCACTTGCCAGGGCCGCGACCCGGGCGATCAATGCCTCCCGGCGGTGGCTTGTTGCGCATCGGAGGAGCTCCAATTGGCCCAGATTCCTCGCCGGAACTGGAAGCCTCAGGCTTCTCCTGCTCCTGAACGCGCGCGGTCGGCTTGAGGGTCTCGTCCGGCTCCAAGGCAACCTTGCGATCCGCATCGACCACCTTGACCCACTCGCCGATCAGGTTCGATCCACTGATCTTGCTCATGATGTCAACGGGTTGAACGTAACTCTCAAAGAGTTGTGTCTCGACCTTCTTGCCTTCGCCAGTTGCCTTGAATGCCCACAATTGCGCTTCGATATCGCTGCCAGCGCGGTAGACGGCCATCACGTAGGCCTTGCCTTCGCGATTGGTAGTGGTCAGGTCAATGCGGGTCACCGGCGCGCAGGCCTTCGCAAATTCGCCACCACTCTTCATGGCATCGAGCACTGCAGCATCTTGCGGTCCCATGGCAGCGCGAATCGCTTCGGGCTTCGACTTTGCAAATCCGTCAAAGAACTTCAGGACGGCAACGCGCTCTGGGTCGGTCTTTGGAGCCTTGTCTTCCGGAAGGCGGATCTTGTCACTGATTCCCAGTTCCTTCATGAGCTGGGCAATCGGCGTGACGGTTGGTGCCGCCGGCGGCGGCGGTGGTGGCGGCGGCGGTGGCGCTACGGCCACAGGAGCCTCCTCTTCTTCGCCGCATCCACTCAGTGTGAGCGGTGCAAGCACAAGAGCGGCGGCAAGTCCAGCAGCCGTTGCGACGCGCGCAATGGCTCGGAATGCATCACCTTCAGGCGTTCGCTTGGACTGCATGGTCTCGTTGGGGTTGGTCATGTTGGTCATGGGTGTGTACCTCTGTCGAACGATCGATCCGTCTCATCAAGCCCTTCAGGACGGTGTTCGGAGCAAGCTCATGAAAGGTTGCATCGCTGCCGCCTGTGATCTCTCCGCCCTTGAGTGCCCCGATCATGTCGGTGCAGGACTGACTCCATCGTACCGGGGAGACGATTTGTTCCACCAGTAATTTTCGGAGGCGTGCGGGATCATTTCGGTGGTGCCGAAGACCGGTGACATTGCTCCAAACATCCACCGAAAGTGGCTTCAATTCCACGTGTTCCAAGGCGCGAGCCATGCCCTCGGCAGCCGAGGCCATCAGCGGGCTGTGGAACGCTCCGGCGACCGCCAGCTTGGCGGCGCGCAGGCCCATGGTGCCGGCAACTTCCACCGCGCGGTCGCATGCGGCCACTGATCCAGAGACCACAATCTGCCCGGGTGCGTTGAAGTTGGCAGGTACCAGCACTTCATCCTTTGCTGCGGCCGCGCACACTTCGTTGGCTTGTGTTTCATCAGCACCAATCAGTGCCACCATGCCGCCGCGCGATGCCTCTGCTGCTTGTTGCATCAGTCGGCCGCGTGTGGCTACAAGGCGCAGTCCGTCTGCAAACGAGAACGCACCCGCGATGCACAACGCGGTGTACTCACCGAGCGACAGGCCGTTGGCTGCGACGGTGACGATGGCTGGGTGTTTCTCAAACAGTGCGGAGTGACATGCCATTCCGCACGTGAAGAGTGCAGGCTGACTGATGTCAGTTCGGTTGAGTTCTTCTTGCGGACCAGCGAAACAGAATTCACTCAAGCGCCGAGCACCGAAGCTAGTGATCTCATCAGCTGCTTGGTAGACGCTGGCTGCTGCTGGGCTGAATTCGACCCATGTTTGCCCCATACCAACCGTTTGCGCACCTTGTCCGGGGCAGAGGAAGACGAAGCCATTGCTGATCGCGCTCATCGATTAAATCCTTCTTGAGTGAAGTACGGCTCCGGCAATCCGGTGCGCACTCACATATTCCAAACACACGAAGCCCAAGTCACTCCTGCACCAAAGGCAACAAGAATGATGGGCTTTCCGGGACCGATTGTCTTTGCTTCAAGTAACTCGTCGAGGCAGATTGGAATGCTCGCCGCGCTGGTATTTCCGTAGCGATCGATATTGATGTACACGCGATCAGCCGGCAACTGCAGCTTCTCAATGGCACTCTCAATGATCCGAATATTGGATTGATGACAGATGTACTGCTGCACATCGTCAACCTTCATGCCAGTGGCATCAAGTGCTTCGCGGATCGCTTCCTGAAAGCGCGTCACCGCAAATTTGTAGATTTCGCGCCCGTGCATACGGAGGTGACCCAGGCGAATCGGGTTTGCTTCATCGCCCGCAGGGACATCCCGATCAAGCTTGGGGTGGTAGAGCGTGCGCCACAAACGTCCGTCGCCATGCATGGTCTGGTGGATGCAACCCTTGGAAGGATCGGGATCCGCAGTAAAGATGGCAGCGCCGGCGCCATCACCAAAGATGATCGAGACCGAACGGTCGGACCAGTCAACCAAGCGGGTCAGCACTTCAACGCCAATGACCGCAATGTTCTTGGCTCTGCCGCATCGGATCATGGTGTCGGCCAGATTCATGCCGTAGAGAAATCCGCTGCAGGCTGCAGCAAGATCGAACACAGCGGCCTCATCGGCTCCGACTGCTTCGCTGATGCGCGCGGCTGTAGAAGGGCAAATCATCTCGCCGCTGACGCTGGCCACGATGATCATGTCAAGATCTGAAGCATTGATGCCAGAATGAGCGAGCGCTTTGAGTAGCGCATCGCGTCCGAGCGAGAAGACGGTCTCCGAATCATTGGCACGGCGGCGCGCCTTGATACCGGTGCGTTGCTGAATCCACTCGTCGCTGGTGTCGACGATCTTCTCAAGGTCTTTGTTGGTGAGCTCTTCAGCAGGAACCGCGCGACCCGTGCCCGCGATCCTCACGCCACGCCCAAAGGGCACAGCAGTCATGCCTCGACCTGCTCCATCTTGACGGTGGCAAGGCGCGCAACGATCTTTTCATTGATGCGCGCCTCAGCGAAGGCTTTGCCGCGCAAGATTGCATTGCGAATGGTCTTGTCTTTACTGGAACCGTGACTGATCAGTGAGACACCGTTGACGCCCAAGAGAGGTGCGCCGCCGTACTCGTGATAATCGTGCTTGGAATAGATGCTCTTCACCACTGGCTCAAAGCGCATGGCGAGTTCTGGATCAGTGGCGATCACTTCATGCGCGATGGCGCGGAAGATGCCGGCTGACAGACCTTCAGCGAGTTTCAGCATGACGTTGCCAACAACGCCGTCAGTGATGATGACATCAGCTTCGCCGTTGAAGACGCCGCGTCCTTCCACAAAGCCAGTGAAATTCAAGTGATCAAATTGGCGGATCAAGTCGCGGGCGTTTCGGATCAGATCCGTGCCCTTTTGCTCTTCACCACCAACATTCATGAGCGCCACGCGTGGGTTCTTCATGCCCATGATTTCACGCGCATAAATATCGCCCATCACGCCGTATTGGGCCAGATGAGTGGCCTTTGGCTCAATGTTGGCGCCGACATCAATCAAGATGATCGGGCCGCTGAAGGTTGGGATGGTGACGCAGATTCCAGGGCGAACCACGCCAGGCAAACGGCGCATGAAGTACTGGCTTGCAGCCACGCACGCGCCGGTGTTGCCAGCGCTGATGACTACATCAAGGCGATTCTCAGCCTTCGGTGACGCCATCTGGTTCATCACCACGATGGAGGAATTCTTCTTGGCCTTCATCGCCTCAACAGGCGACTCGTCCATGCCGATCACTTCGGTGGTCGCAACGATCTCAACGCGTTCATCGTTGAGAAAGCC
>CALQCP020000218.1 GCA_943329105.2 Chitinophaga pinensis
GTGGCAGCAACCGCGCCAGTGGCCGCGTCCGCGCAGAGCACTCTTCCTGCGCAGACGCAAACCGCGCCCGCCCCGGAAACTCCGCAAACCACCGCGGGCACCATCACCACCGCTGCCACTGCACCGCAAGCTTCGGCGAACGCTCCGGACTTTCAAACACGTATCAAGCAAATGCTCTCGGCAGCGTGGCTCGCTGACCTGTACCCCTTCACGCGCGATGCGGACATTTCTGACGAAGGCTATGAGGCCGGCTTGGCGCTCGCCCTTCGATGCGCGCGCATGGCGCCGGAACGTCGCCCCGCGTGGGACATGGTGCTGCTGCTCGCTGACCAAGTAGAAGGCGGCACGCCTGATGAAGCACGCGTCGCGCGCCGCGAAGCGCTCGCCGCACTTGCCAAGCTTGATCCATTTGATGATGCCGTGCGCTTGTCACGGATTGCTGACGCCATTGAGGCGCACCCAACTGCCGACGCGCGCGTTCGCGCTTACGAAGCAATCCTTGCGCCGCAAAATCGTGCCGCGTTGGGCGCACCAGCCGCGGCGCGGCTGGCGTACCAGTTGGCTTCCTTGGAAAGCCGCATCGGCAACACTGAATTGTTCTCCCGTTGGCTTGCCGAAGCGGTGAAAGCTGATCCGAGTTACCCCACCGCCGCGCAAGCTGCCGCGGGCTACTTTCGCATGCGAGTGGCTGATCCCGCCGCGGACATTGAACTTCTGAGTATTGCTGTAGAGGCCAACCCACGCGATCTTTCCACGTGGAGCGCACTGCTCAGTGTGCTTCTTGATGGTGGTGCTTTCAAGTCCGCCGAGCGCACCGCGCGCATGGCGATTGCGGTTGCAGAGGCTGAGCGCCGCAATGAGTTGGTCTACTCCTTCACTGGCGATCTTGCCACTGCACTCTGGGGCAGCGGGCAACGCCAAGAGGCATCGCACGAACTTGACCTGCGCATGAATCGCCTGACCGAGGACTACCGACGGGTCATCTCACTGATGGACCCATCAATCACCAACGAACGCCTCGCTCGCGAGTACCCGCCGCTGCCGTCAACACTTTCGATCGCCATGCTGGGCATTGCACAGAAGGATGGCGACACCAAGAAATTTGACTTACTCCTGGATCGCGCGTTACGCGGCACCGATGCAGAGGTGAAGCGCGCCGAGGAGCAGGGAAGTAGCACGGCTGATGTGGGGTCATTCCTCCTGCAGCGCGCGGTGACATTGCTGCTCTTTGGCAAGGACTTGAGCACCGTCCCCAAGCTTCTTGACGATGTGGTGAAGTCCGGAGCATTGGGCGATCAGGGCAAGGCTCGTTTCGATGCCATGCTGGCGTGGCGGCAAGGCAAGTCGGACGTTGCGCTGAAAGCGCTCGAACCACTACGCGCCAACGACGCCCTCGCGCAATATGCCTATGCATCCGCGCTCGCGGACGCCAAGCGCACCCCGGAAGCCATCACCGAGTTCCGCACCATTGCAGAAACGCACATCGGCACTTCCCTTGGGTTGCTGGCACTCGACCGACTCTCTGACCTTCTGGCGCAACCGAAGTTGGTGGCGTCACAACTATCCAAGTCGATTGCGGACCGCGCTGAAGTGCTCAACACAGCGTTGGCAAAGCACCTGCCAACCACGCTTGATGACATGATTGATCGCCCATTCCGCGCATTGACGGTGGAAGTGAAACCGTCCTCCATGCTGATCGGGCCCTATGAGTCATTCACGTTCGGCATCCGAATTCGCAATAGTTCCCGGCTGCCGATGGCGATTGGTGGCGACGCGCCGATTTCTGGCAAAGTCACCATGCGCTCCGCTGCACCGCGCCCCGGCGAAACCAATGCCGCTGAATTGCCACCCCAGCCACTCCTCATTGATCGACGCTTGCGCCTGATGCCGGGCGAGGAAATCCTTGTCACAGTGGACGCGGACCTGACCGTGGTTGGGATGCTTCTCAACATCCAGCCGCTGGATTCACACCTGGTGAGTGTTTCGGTTGTCTCCAACCCATCCACCGCATCGGGTGGCCAGGCGCCTGGTTTCTTGGGAAGCGTCACTGGTGCTCCACCCATCCAGTTCACTGGCGTCACTGTCAACGAAACGTGGGTGAAAGATTCGCGCGTCTTGATACGCACGGCAGGGAGCATTGAAGCGGTGACGCGGCTGGCACTCTTGATACATGCCGCAGCAGACCCCGCATTGCTTCCAGAATCCATTCGCGGTGATGCACCGGCAATCTGGGCCGATATCGTTGCTGCATGGAAAGCCATGCCAGAAACCGCACAGGCATGGATCCTGGGCGTCATGCCGCGCGACACTCCGGCCATGGCTCCACTCCTTGAAGCGGCGCGATCAAGTACGTCAACAACGGTGCTCCGTAGTTGGGCTATCACCCGCGTGGCTGATCCCACGGACCCGATGCTCGATGTGTGCCGCCGCAGCGGCGATGCCGAGCTTGCGAAACTTGCCGACGCGGTGCAATGGGTGGCGGACCGCCGATCGAAGCGTGCCGCTGATGAAGTTGGTCTTGAAACCGAGCGCAGCCGATCGATGCCCAAGGACAACGGCGCGGGGAGTGGTCGCTAGTGACCATGTTCATTGTGCGCCGGCTTGCGCAGCTTCCGCTATTGCTCCTGGCGATTTATACACTCACCTTTACCCTGGCATGGATTGCGCCCGGAAATCCATTTGATGGAGCGGAAGGTCGCCGACCATCGCCGGAAGCACAAGCAGCGATGCGTGCCCAGTATCGACTGGATGACCCGGTCGGTTTCTACTTTGACTACCTCGGTAAAGCGAGCGGCATTTCCTGGGTGCTTGGGAAAGCACCGCGCCCCTTTGACCTGGGACCAAGTCTGAAGAACCGCGACTGGAGTGTCAATGAAATCATCGCGGACGGCGCTCCGGTTTCAATCACCATTGGACTTGCCGCCATCCTGCTTGCGCTCGGCATCGGCCTATGCGCTGGTGTAGTTGGAGCACTCCGCCCGGGCTCTGCCGCCGATGCTGGCACGCAGTTACTGGCGGTGATTGGAATCAGCGTTCCCAGCTTTGTCACCGGCGCGGTACTACTGATCGTCTTTGCTGCCAAGTTGCAGTGGGTACCGATTGGCGGCTGGCAAGGATTCCGCAGCCTGATTCTTCCGGCACTCGCACTGAGCCTTCCGTTTGCGGCGTATGTCGCCCGGCTGGTGCGCTCATCAATGCTTGAACAAATGTCTGCTGATTACATGCGCACTGCTCGCGCCAAGGGATTGAATCGACGCCAAGCAGCCGTTGGGCACGCACTCAAGAACGCCTTTCTGCCCGTCCTGAGTTACCTTGGACCAGCCACCGCCTTTGCGGTCACCGGGTCGTTTGTTGTTGAGAAAGTCTTTGCCGTTCCGGGAATCGGTCAGCACTTTGTAGACGCGGTGCTTTCCAAAGACATCACCCTCCTGATGGGAGTAGTGCTGGTCTTCAGCACCGTGGTGATCCTCATGAACCTACTTGTTGATGTGCTCTATGCGTGGATCGATCCGCGCATTCAGAGCGGAAGCAGTTAACGCGGCGCCAAGACCTGAATCTCTGAGAGGCGCTGATCGAACGATGGATCGCGCGTGATTCCGCGCACACGCACTGGGTCAAAGAGCAGCACGGTGGCGTAATGCGTGATGGGCAAGATCGGCAGATCTACTTCGGTCACCAGGCGCTCTGCATCAGCGAGAATTGCGAGCCGTTGCGCCGGGTCGGCCTCAGCGGCGGCGCGGTCCAGTAATCCATCAAACGCTGCATTGGAGTAGCCGCGATCATTGTTGCCATCGCCAGTGCGGCACAGGTCAAGGAATGTGGTTGGGTCGGGGTAATCGCCGTACCAACCGCCGCGTGCAATCATGAAATTGCCGGAGCGCAGGTCATCTTTCAGGAACTTGGAATCCTTGGAAGTCAGCTCAACTTGCACACCGAGTTCGTTGCGCCACATGTCTGCCATCGCCAAGGAGAGATCGCGATACCGCGGACTTCCGGTGGAATACAGCAGGTCAACCGTTGGAAATACCGTGCCGTCCGCCAGTTCCAGCTTGCCATCACCGTTGCGATCAGACCATCCCGCATCGGCAAGTTCCTTGCGGGCAAGCACCACATCGTGGCCCAGTCCGGTTGGCGTCTTGTACCCCACCACCCCGTTGGGCGGCACCAACGTATGTGCCACGGGCTCACCAACGCGAATCACGCGATCGGCAAGAGTCTGCTTATCAACGGCAAGTGCAAAGGCGCGCCGAACGCGCGCATCGGCAAACGGATTGAACCCGCCGCCTGCAAGGGTGGGGCGACAATTAAAACTGTAGAAATCCGTGCCAAAGTTCTGCACAACATGCACATTGCGCCGCTCACCAGCAACTGGCTCTGGCAGCGCGGCGAGTGCTTCATCAATACTTGCTCCCGCTGCACGGAGCGCGTCATATTGCGCGCGGTGATGCTCAACATA
>CALQCP020000219.1 GCA_943329105.2 Chitinophaga pinensis
TGCCAAGCAGGACGATGAGGGTGACAAACCCTTGCACTTTCGGCACGAAGCTGATGAACGCAGCCACCGGGCTGGAGGCGCCTTCATAGACATCGGGCGCGTAGAAGTGCATCGGGACGGCGGCCAGCTTGAAGCAGATGCCAATCACGGCAAGCAGCATGCCAACGATCGCCACGCTGCCAATACCGCCAGTTTGCGCCTGCATTTGGAATGACTCGCGCATGGCGCTGAGTTCAAGCGTGCCAGTGGCTCCATACAGGAACGCAAAGCCGAGCAGCAGGGTGGCCGTACTCATGGCGCCCAGGAAGAAGTACTTAATGGCTGCTTCCATGCTGCGGTCTGCACCGCGGCCGATGGCTACCAAGACGTACGTGGGAAGTGAGCACAGTTCAAATGCCAAGAACAGCCACACCAAGTCAGTGGCGTGGCAGAGCAACATGCCGCCGCACAGTGAAAGCAAGATGAATGCGTAGAACTCGCCTTGAATGACACGCACGGGGTCAAACGCGCCGGTGCCGGAGGCAACTTGGCGCTCTACGGCGCGATCAACGCTACCGATCGAGGCAAGCACGTGACCAACGCCCACCACGCACAACAGCGCGATGATGTACTTGCCGAGCATCGGCATCGGTAACTGCGCGGCCGTGGCGGCTTCGGGGGTCCACACCTTCAGCATGGTGACGAATGTTGCAATCAATGCCACCACTGCAATCCACGGAACCATGGCGCGGAAAGCGCGGGCGTGTGACAGTCCCATGACCGCGCACAGAACAGCGCCGGCGAAGAGCACCGCCTCCGGTGCGATCAGCATGAACTTCGGGCCGAGATTGGTAGATGCGGCCAGAATGGCGGGGGTCATGGTGTTCACTGGATGGCTCCCTTGTCGGCGGCAGGCGCGGCGGTGGTCTTGGTGGCGCTTTCATCCGCGGTGGCGCGTGGGGGATTGGCAAGGTCGCGCTCGATGAGCTTGACGTAGGGGGCAACCGCGTTGGCAGCACACGGTTCGATGACATTCAAGATGGGCTTTGGCCACACGCCGATCACGATGCAGGCGATCGCAAGTGGAGCCATGGCCAAGATCTCGCGGAAGTTCACGTCTTGGATGGCGTGTGCGGCGTGATTGCCGTGACCGTGTGCGCTATGCGAATCATGACCACCGTGCCCATGGCTTGGCTCGCGGAGCGGTCCAAAGACAAACTTCTGCAGCATGCGCAACACGTAGAGCGCGCCCAGAATCAAGGCCAGCGCGGCCAAGAATGCGTAGGTCGGGCCAAGGATTCCTGGGAATCCGGTCTTCATGCCAGCATCAGCGGTGTAGATACCCATCAAGCACAAGAACTCGCTCACGAATCCATTGAGGCCTGGAAGTGCAAGCGACGCCATGGCAAAGAACACCATGAACACGCTCCACACCGGCATGCGCTGCATGAGTCCGCCAACCACTTCCATGTCCTTGGTGTGGTAGCGCTCATACATGATGCCGATGCACATAAACATGCCGGCCGTCGAGAGACCGTGGTTCACCATGTACAAGATTCCGCCTTCCATGCCCACCACGTTGAAGGCAAACATGGCAAGCAGCGCCAGACCCATATGCGCGATCGAACTGTAAGCGACCAAGCGCTTCACGTCGTTCTGCACCCAGCACACCAAGCTCATGCCCAGGATGCCAATGAGTGCGAGCGCGGCAAAGAAGGGTGCCAGCGCCAATGCGCCTTCGGGAGCCATGGGGAACGCAAACCGCAGCGCGCCGTACTGACCGATTTTGATGACAACGCCTGCCAGCACCACGGATCCGGCCGTGGGAGCTTCGCCGTGCGCCAGCGGAAGCCATGAATGCACCGGAACGAACGGCACCTTCACCGCGAATCCACCCATGATGGCAAGGAAGACCCACCACTGCGTGCTGGCAGGGAGCGTCTGTCCGTACTCCACCAAGGTCTGCACGCTGAAGTTGATGGGCGTACCGGTATCAGTGGCGTGCCCAGCGGCCAGATAGATGAATCCAACCAGTGAGATCACCGATCCCACAAAGCTGTAGACCCACAGCTTGATTGCCGCCGGACGACGGTCTTGTCCGCCCCAGATGGCAACAATGAGGAACAGCGGAACCAGCGTGAATTCGTAACCGATGTAGAAGAGGATCACGTCGCGCGCCAAGAAGGCGAGCATGACGGCCGATTCCATGAACAAGAACTGCGCGTAGAAGCCGCGCTGCCGCTGGGTGATGGCTGAGAAACTCACCAGCATGCTGCACGGAATCAATACCGCGGTCAGGATGATGAGGAGCATGCCGACGGCGTCGGTACCAAGCCGGAATTCAACACCGAAGGCCGTGAAGAGTTTCCAACCCTCTTCGTTTGGCCAGAAGGTGCCGGTGGTCCACGCTGGGAACTCGAATGCAAGCAGCGTTGCTGCTGCCAAGACCACCAGGCTGGCGATGAGGCCGACTGTCTTGGCGGCGCGTTCGCTTACGCCGAGGCAGAGGACGGCGCCGATGAGCGGCAGGACGATCAGAAGGACGGCGAGTGTCACGAGGCACCTCCCGAGAGCCAGACCCAAACAACCCATGCGACGATCAGCCCGATTCCGCCCGCCATGGTGAGCGCGTAACTCTGCACCGTGCCGGTGTAGAGCGGCTGGAACACCCGAGCAACAAAGCCGGGGAATCGACCGATGGCGGCAACGATCACGCCGTCGATGACGAATCGATCAGTGAATGCCAAGAGCTGGGCACCAAGCCAAGCGGGCACGCCGATGATGGCGTTGTAGAACTGATCGACGTACCAGCCGTGTTCGCTGCCCAGTGGAATCCACTTGAGGCCGGTGGTATTGAGCATGGACGCACGGAGCCGGTCGCCCAGTGCACGGTTCTTGGCGTGCAAGATCCACGCAAGCAGGAAGCCTGCAACCACCACGCTGGTAGCAATGATGAACAGTCTGCTGTGTGCGTCGCCGCCGAGAATCTGTGCGTGTTCCTCACCGTTGCCGGCGCGCATGAAGGCGCTGGAGTTCTGCACGAACCGTTGGATCCAGTTGAAGCCCTGGGAGTGTGCCAAGTAACTGGGAAGTCCTGCCAAGACTGAGCCGATGGCGAGCAGCGTGAGGACGAGCGAGATGCGGAAGCCTGGAGCGTGCGGATGGAAGCCGCCGCTGTGTGCGGCACCGTGTCCAGCGTGCGCGTCGGCCGTAGTCTTTGAGGTGGTTTCGTGTCCGTGGGATCCGTGCGCGTGATCTGCATGAGCAGCATGATCATCGTGTCCATGATCAGCATGTTGATCCGCACCTGGCTCAATCTTCACTGGGCCGAGCGCCAAGCGGAACCACACGCGGAAGGCGTAATACGCGGTGATTCCTGCGGTGAGTACGCCAATCCAACCCATCCACTGCACCTGCTGCACCGGGCTGGTGAGCGCCGTCAGCAGAATGATGTCCTTTGATTCAGCCGCTGCGCTGAACGGCGCCGTGGCAAGCCAGAGGCAGCCGAGCAACATGCAGATCATGGTGAGTCGGAAGCCGGGGACCCGGAGAAGGCCGCCCAACTTTCGGAAGTCAACTTGTCCGGCCATACCGTGCATCACTGCGCCGGCGGTCAGGAACAGGAGCGCCTTGAACCAAGCATGCGTGAACACGTAGTACACGCCGCCGAATGCAGTGCCAACGCCAAGACCCATGACCATGTATCCAAGCGAACTAATGGTTGAGTAGGCAAACACGCGCTTGTAATCGAATTGCCCGCACGCAATGGTTGCGCCAATGAACGCGGTGAAGCAGCCGATCCAACCAACGGTCAGCAGTGCCGTCTCGGCCCACTCTGGCCCGATGGCTTGCACGGTGTAGAACGGCGCCATGCGCGCGAGCAGGTAGATGCCCGCGGTCACCATGGTGGCTGCGTGAATCAGTGCGGATACCGGGGTGGGACCCCACATGGCGTCTGGCAGCCAAGTGAAGAGTGGTCCCTGCGCGCTCTTACCGCACACGGCGAGGAGCAAGAGGAACGGGATCGCGGCCTTTGACCAACCGCCTTGCACGGCTTCGGAAGTGGAGCCAGCAATCGCCTGGAACAGGCTGTCGTACTGCACAGTTCCGTAGTTGGTCCAGATGAGGAAGATGGCCAAGGCCAGGCCAAGGTCACCGATCCGGTTCATGATGAACGCCTTCTTGGCAGCGGCGGTGGCGCCGGGCTGCGTGGCGTAGTAACCGATCAGCATGTACGAGCACAGGCCGACGCCTTCCCAACCGAGGTACAGGCCGACCAGGTTGTCGCTCATCACCAGGAGGAGCATGCTTGCAACGAACAGGCTGACTGCAAAGAAGAAGCGCGCGTAGCCGGCCTTGAGGTCGGACTCCATGTACTCGCTTGCGTAGAGCGCGATGAGCGTTGCGAGCACTGTGACAAAGAGCATCCACAGCATGCTGATGCCGTCGATGTAGAA
>CALQCP020000220.1 GCA_943329105.2 Chitinophaga pinensis
CACGGAAACTTGGGCTCTTGTTGGCGGCGCACGGTCAAGAGTTTGAATGCGTGTTGCAGGGCGATCGATTCGCTGTTTCTGGCTTGAAACTGCAAGGCGTGAGCGAAGCAGCCAAGACGCCGCGCCTGGAAACGGAAGAGCGGTTGGATCAGATTGGGACGTTCGACGCGGTATTGATGGGGCTCTACGAGCACTTCCTGAGCGAGCGCTTCGGCAAGGGTTGGCCATCGCGCCGGCAGCAGATCTCCGAGTGGATCGTCACCCGATCGGCGGCACGCGTCGCGGTGTGACGCCGGCTGCGCGGCAGAAGTTGGCAATCAGTTGCGCGTCTTTGACGCCGCGTTGCAGTTCAACGCCACTGGAAACATCAACACCCCATGGATGCACGGCAGTGATTGCTGCGTGCACGTTTGCTGGCGTGAGTCCGCCAGCCAGCAACACGCGCTTGGAAAGTCCAGGCATCTGCGCCGCCAACGCGGCGTGATCAAACGGAACGCCACCGCCGCCACGTGGTCCGTCGACTACCAGTGTGTCAATGGCGTTGCATGCATTCCAACGCTGCAGATCTTCGGGCGTGTAAGCGAACCCCTTCATCACCGCAAAGCCGCGCGCAGCGATGCGTTGGCAGGTTTCGTCTGATTCATTGCCATGAAGTTGCACTCGACCGCGCCACCACGCCAGCACCGGATCGTCATCGCCTGGATCTGCCAGAAGAGCTACGGGCTCCACATCACTTGGCAGCGCCCGCAAGATGCCATCAGCTTCGTCGCGGTTGATGCAACGTGGTGAGCCGGTGATGAAGACGAGTCCCACCATCGAAGCACCCGCGTCGGCAGCGGCGCGGGCATCGGCGGCCGTGCGTAGACCGCAGATCTTCACGGCCGTGCAGGCATTCACGCGGTCAATTCCGTTCGCAGGGCATCGGCGAGTGGACGGAGTCGTTCTGGCAGTGCGCCGCCAATGGAATCTAATGCACGCTTGGCACGGGATGTATCGGGTGACTTTCGCACATGGATCAACGCAAGCATGAGACGTGTTTCGTCAGCTTCCGGTGCGGCGGGTGCCAGTTCAAGCGCGCGTTCGTAGGCGCTGCATGCCTCTACAAAGTCACCGCGGCCAAACGCTGCACTGGCATCGTCGCGGGCTCGCTTTGCAGCTCGTTCCAGTGATGCAGCGCTTGGCGGGGCAACTGGAGTTGCAGTACCAACTGCACTCTTCGCAACACGCTCGGCACCGTCTTTGCCAGCGGAGGCCCATGGTCCAACGGCGGCTTGACTTCCGGTGAGCGCGGCGCGCATGTCGCGGCGGCGCTTCCATTGTCGCAACAGATAAAGGAGGTCCATATCCGTGCGCTTGATGGCGCCCATGCCGATCAGCACCAGCGTGACCGTCATTCCATACACCGTTCCGGTGATGTGCGCCAGGTAGCCAACACCGCCGCTCCCGGCGCCCATTGCGCCAAACAAGTCCATCATGAAGTACAGCCCCACCAACAGCATGGCTGGCACTGGAATGACGGAGATCAAGAACAGGACCGATACGCGTGCCCGCGGGAACAGCACGATGAACGCGCCCGTCACCGCCGACACGGCGCCGCTTGCGCCAATGACGGGTGCGCCACTTTGATAAATCTGCGCCAGCCCAGCCGCTATCCCGCCTACTAAGTAAAAGGCCAAGAACCCGCCGTGGCGCATTCGGCCCTCCACCGCACTTCCAAAGGCCCACAAGAAGATCATGTTGCCTGCCAAGTGCCACAGGCTGCTGCCGTCATGCACAAAGAGGTAGGTGACCGGTTGCCACCATTCGAAGGCCTCTTTGCTCAGACCCCAACGAAAAACAAATGAAGCCATGCCGTCATCGGACCCTCGGATAGCCCCCAGCATGACGAGGTATGCCAATGCGTTGGTCAGGATCAGGGCGATCGTGACCACCGGGGTACGGCGTGGGGCTTGGTCGGTGGCAATTGGAATCACGAGTGGGGTAGAGTATGCAATCCACCATGACCGCACTCGCCACAGGAGCCGTAAAGATGACCGCCGCCCCCGTATTTGACAAGGGACTTGCCAACACGATCGCCGCAGAGACGCAGGCGTCCTTTATTGATGGCGCCAAGGGCGTCCTGGAGTATGTCGGATACGACATCGACTCCCTGGCACGCAATTCCACGTTTGAGGAAACCGTGTTCCTCCTATGGAATCGCCGCTTGCCGAACGCCGCGGAACTTGCCACCCTGGCCGCGGAGTTGCGCGCGGAGTACGACCTCCCCGAAGCGGTCTGGCAGATGATCCGCGACACCCCGCGCACCGCGCATCCGATGCACATGTTGCGCACGTTGGTCTCGTCACTGGGAATGTTTGATCGCGAAGCGGACGACAATTCGCCCGAGGCAAATTGGCGTAAGTCCGTGCGACTCTTGGCGAAGACGCCAACCATCGTTGCAAACTTTGATCGTCATCGCAAGGGCAAGCCGCTGGTTCGTCCGGATGCGACGATGGACATGGCCACCAACTTCCTGAACATGTTGAATGGTGCGCGTCCAACGGTTGCCGTTGCGAAAGCCCTTGATGTGTGCCTGATTCTGCACGCTGACCACGGTCTGAACGCCAGCACCTTTGCAGCGCGGGTCACCATCAGCACGCTCAGCGATATGTACAGCGCCATCACGACGGCCATTGGCACACTGAAGGGTCCGCTGCACGGCGGCGCCAATGAAGAAGTGATGCACATGCTCAATGAAATTGGCACCATGGACAACGTGGAGCCGTACATCAAGGAGCGCCTCGCCCGCAAGGACCGGATCATGGGCTTCGGCCACCGCGTCTACAAGGCGTACGACCCGCGCGCTGGTTACTTGAAGACGTTTGCCAAGCAAATTGCAACTGACACGGGGAATCAAGGCCTCTATGAGATGTCCACCAAGATTGAGGACATCATGAAGGCTGAAGTGGCCGCCAAGGGGATTTATCCAAATGTGGATTTCTTCAGTGCCACCACGTATCACTCGATCGGCATTGACCTGGACATCTTTACATGCATGTTTGCCATCAGCCGCATCAGCGGATGGACCGCACACTGCATGGAACAACTGGCGGCCAATCGCTTGATTCGACCGATGGCCGAATACACCGGACCGCACGGGTTGAGTTACGTGGTCATGTCGGCTCGGTGATCAGCCGGGCGGAGCGCGTTCAGATCGTGATAAATTCGCCATCCTTCAGGAGGCGAATACTGGTCGATGACACATCAAAGTCATCGGGCATGTGAACAAGGCCCATCTTGGCGCGCAGTTCCGGAGGCAGGGCGTTCAAGTACTCCACGGGAGTGTGCGCTGGCGCTGGACTGGTCTCATGAACAATGAAGTCAGCGGTGGACAGCCATTCCACATGACCAGCATCCCAGGTGGTATCGCCGCTCCATCCAAGGGTTCGCTTGCCGTCGGAAATCCGGAAGCCGCAGGCTGGCACGGTGTGACGCCCCATGCGGTGTTGCACTGCTAAACCCGCGATGTGCGCGGTGGCGGTCTTCGGCAGGACTCGCAACTCAAAGTAGTCAGCCAGGGTTGCCGTGCCGCCTTGATCCATGGATGGTGCCAAGCGTTGCCAGAGTCGCTCCGCGACCTGCGACGTGGTGTGCAGCCGAGGAAGGGGATGACCAATGCGGCGCCATTCGAGCCACCGCCAGAATCCAAACGCCTCCAGTCCGTTGGCATGGTCGCCGTGCAAGTGCGTCAACAGGATGTCATTGATGGTGGCGGGTCCGATGTTCACCCCCGACCTTTCTGATGCGTGTGCAAAGGCGCGCATCAAGGCATCGGGGGCGTCGATGAGTACATGGCCTCCACTTCCAAGTACAACGGCAGAACTGCCGAAATGTTTGGCAGAGAACGCGTCGCCGGTTCCAAGGATGACCATGTCCATGGATCGCAATCGTACCGCCCGCCGCACGGCATGGCGATGACTTCGGTACCGTATTCACTCATGGCTGATCGTGGGAGCGTTCGCTGGAAGAGTGGAGTCTGCGGAGTGGCGCTCGCCACCGCCGCGCTCTCCACGCTTGCACACGCGCAGACTCCTGCAAATCTCGCCAACACGCTTCGTCCGGCCACGGATCCGGCTGCGCAGTTGCAGACCCTTCTCAACTTCCAAGACGCCGAATATCGGCGCGAGTTCTTCGCCAATACACCCATCGCTGAACGCATTTTGATGGACTACGGCGGTTACTTTCGCTACGGGTTCAGTGAGGTTGATGATTCGTCAAGCCAAGCGCAATACTTGAACACCTACGACGCGCGCCTCTATGGTCGCGTGGAAATTGATAGTTACGCCCGCTTCTTTGGTCGGCTGCGCATTGACTACAACGACTGGAACACTTTTTTCGACTTCTCTTCCTCGGGCTTGGGTTGGCAGGTGCCGATCGGGGAGATCTATTGGGCGGA
>CALQCP020000221.1 GCA_943329105.2 Chitinophaga pinensis
CAAGGATCATGCCACTGAAATGCGCTTCCTGCGCGACAACACCGTGCCCGCAACGGCACGTGTTCGCGCCGCGTGCGACGCGCTTGAACGCGTGACTCCGGACGACAATTGGCCCCTGCCCACCTACGCCGAAATGCTTCTCATGAAGTAACGGACACAGTTCGGCGATGGTCGCCAATCCCCGTATACTGCTTCGCTTTCCCCAGACCTAGACACAAGACCCAGACACCAGACCTGATCGAGCAACACTATGGCCACTGAGAGCACCGTCGTCGTCGAGAACATTGGACCTGCGCGCAAGCGACTCAAGATCACCATTCCAGCAGCGATGGTGGATGAGCGTCTCACCGAGGCGTATGCCAATGCTCGCACCGAGGTGAATATCCCCGGCTTCCGCCGCGGCAGCGCCCCGATCGGCCTGATCGAGAAGCGCTTCGGCGCGTCGATCATGGAAGACCTGCGCCGCCGGCTCCTGACCGATGCGTACTCCAAGGCGCTGCAGGATCACAAGCTCCAGCCCGTTGCAGACCCAGAGGTGGACGAGGCAGCCGCTGATGTTGAGATCAAGCGCGGCAAGGCAATCGAAGTCTCGATGGACATTGAAGTCATCCCAGAAATTACCCTGCCAAAGTTGGAGGACGTGGAAGTCAGCCGTCCAGTGGCTGAGGTTGATGAGAAGTACCTCGCCGACGAGATTCGTCGACTCGGCTACCGCTTCGGAACGCCGGCTCGCATCGACGGTCCCTTTGAGACCCTCGATCGCATGGTTGGCAAGGCCACGGTGCGCGTCAAGGGCGCCAAGCAGGACCCGTACTTTGAATCCGCTGAGTGCCTGGTAGTGGTGCCCGATGTGGAAGACGAAGGCAAGGGACAAGTGCTCGGCCTCATGTTTGACGACCTGAGTAAGCACGTCACCGGCAAGAAGGTTGGTGACACCATTGTTCTGAAGACCACTGGCCCAGAAGTGCATGAGCGCGAAGACCTCCGCGGTGCAGAAATCACCGTGGAATTCACGCCAACCCAGGCAGAGCGCATCACGCCATCCGAACCAGCCGCAGTGGCAGAATCGCTTGGCCTTGGTGCAGTTGAGAACTTGCGCGAGCAGGTGAAACTCTCCCTTGAATCACGTCGCGACCAAGAGCAGCGCGCCGCCATGCGCGAGCAAGCCGCCGAGTGGCTCCTTGAGAAGGTCACCTTTGATCTTCCAGAGAAGATGTCGGGCGCTCAAGTTGCACGCAACATTGAGATGCAGCGCATCCAGCTCCAGCAGCAGGGCTTGGAAGAGGCGCAGATTGAGCATCGCCTTGCTGAGATCCGCGGAGCCAGCGAAGAAGACACCCGCAAGCGTTTGCGCGCGTTCTTCATTCTGGCTCGTTTGGCGCAAGACCTTGGTATTGATGTTTCCGATGCCGAACTCAACGCATCGATCGTGCAGATGGCGCGCTCGCGCGGCACTCGTCCCGATCAGATTCGTACTGAACTCCAGCAGAATGGCCGCCTGAATGAGATGGCTCTGGCCATCCGCGAAGCCAAGACGCTTGACCGCGTTCTTGCCAAGGCCAAGGTCACTGATGTGCCAGCCGAGGAGTGGAACAAGATCGTTGCCGAAAAGCAGAAGGCAGCGACTGCACGCGTGACACCAAAGAAGAAGGGGTAATCCGCGCGTGAACGCCGGGTCAAACGACGCCCTGTTCTGGATCGGCATCGTGGCACTCTTGGTGCTGATTGTCGGTGGAAGCGGCATTGTCTTTTGGGCTCGGCGCGCTGCGAAATCGCCCGATCTCGGAGCAACACCCGGCTTTACCCTCGATGACATGCGCGGCATGCTTGAGCGTGGTGAGATGACGCGCCGCGAGTTTGACATCGCCCGTGATGCCATGGTGCAACGAACACGCGAGAATGCAAAGAAAGAACGGGATCAGCGCGGGGGTACGGACTGGGGCTCTGAGGAACCACGGCGGACACCGCGCCGATAGCCCTAATTGTGGTTTTTGACGCCTGATCCCGCCGATAAGAGGTGTTCGTTGTGAGGAATCCGCATAGGAACTTGCGAATGACGGTTCGCAAGCCATGATGGAAGTCTTCACTTCAGAATCCCCTCTTCGAGACCGATAGACTTACTCCCGTTGATTGATGCGCGCGATTCGCGATCGGTCCAACGTATTTAAGGAACCACTGACACATGCAGCCTATGCCGAGCCGTGAACCCAACCCCGCCATCCCGCAGCGTGCTAATGGCAACTCGGGTAATTCCAAGCGCGGCGGTGGTCGTGAGTTTGGCGATGGCTTCGGCGGCGGAACCAGCGGCGGTCCGAGCGGACCTGGCGGCGGTGGCGCTTCCGGCAGTGGCGGTGGTGGCGGCGACGGTGGCTTCCGCGGTCGCAAGGTCACTACCTGCAGCTTCTGCGGCAAGACCAGTCGCGAAGTTGGGCCAATGGTTGAGGGCCCCAGCGACGTCTACATTTGCACCAACTGCACTGACCTGTGCCAGAACATCTTCAAGCAGGAGCGACGCCGCGTTACTGGCAGCCGCCCGCAACTTGGACAGATTCCATCACCGCGGCAGATGAAGGAGTTCCTTGATCAATACGTAATCGGTCAAGAGAACGCCAAGCGCGCGTTGTCTGTTGCCGTTCATAATCACTACAAGCGACTCTCGCAACTTGAGAATGAGCAGTCACAAGTGGAGCTTGATAAGTCCAACGTGTTGATGATCGGTTCCACCGGTACCGGCAAAACACTGTTGGCCAAGACGCTTGCGCGCATTCTCAATGTGCCATTTGCCATTGGTGACGCCACCACGCTGACCGAGGCTGGATACGTCGGTGAAGACGTTGAGAACCTGCTCCTCAAGTTGCTGCAAGCTGCCGATTTCGACCTGGAAAGCGCGCAACGCGGCATCATCTACATCGATGAAATCGACAAGATCGGTAAGACCAATCACAACGTCTCCATCACCCGTGATGTGAGTGGCGAAGGCGTTCAGCAGAGCTTGCTGAAATTGCTGGAAGGCACCACGGCCAACGTTCCTCCGCAAGGCGGGCGCAAGCATCCGGAACAGCAGTACATCCAGATGGATACCACCAATATCCTGTTCATCTGCGGCGGAAGTTTCGACGGCATTGAGGACATCGTTCGTAAGCGCATTGGTCGCAAGCGCATCGGCTTCTCTGCTGAGTCACAGGGCGGAGAAGACAAGGTCACCGAGCGCACCGCACTGGTTGCCCAAGTCACTCCCGATGATGTGCTTGAATTCGGAATGATTCCGGAACTGGTTGGTCGCCTACCAATCGTGTGCCCGCTGCATCCGCTCTCGCGCGATGCCATGGTGCAAATTCTGACCGAGCCAAAGAATGCGCTCATTAAGCAGTACCAGCACCTTTTCTCACTTGAAGGCGCGCGCTTGGAGTTCACGCGCGACGCAGTGGATCTGATCGCCGATCGTGCCATCACTCGCAACACGGGTGCACGTGCACTCCGTGCAGTGGTTGATGAAATCATGATTGACCTCATGTATCACCTGCCCGAGTTGGACAATACAAACACCGTCTACGTGATCGATGCCCACGCTATCGAGCACGGAACGCCACTTCAGCAGATGAAGCGCCGCGAGCGCGAAAGCGCCTGAAGACCAGCATGAGCATGCAGGAATCGATCCCCCACCGCGACTATGCCGCGCTGCGGATGCCCGCTGCCGCCATTGCCCACCTGCCGTCCCGCGAAGCACGCATGGAGGCCTTCGTTGAGCTGTGGTGGAGCGCGTTCTCAGCCTTTGGCGTTAGTTGGGCGGGGTTCTACGTCGACTGTCCGGAGGAGCCCGACTCCGAGAGAATGATTCTGGGGGCACGGCGGCCCGGGCCCGCGTGCTCGCCCATCGGTATCCATGGCGCCTGCGGGCAGGCGCTGGTTAGCCGCCAAACCTTGGTTGTACGGGACGTGGCAGACCTTGGCGCTGGCTACATCGCCTGCGACCCCCGGGACCGCAGCGAACTGGTGGTGCCCTGCCTGACGCCCGAGGGTCACCCGTGGGGCGTCTTTGACGTTGACAGCCACCAGGTGGGCTCGTTTCATGCCAGCGACGGGACAGCCTGCCAAGAACTGCTGTGCCTGGCGGGACTGAGTCAGCCGGCTCGGTCGTAACGCCGATAACAGCGGTCGGTACGGAGCACAGCAACCACCTCAGCGTGTTGCGTGAAACGCCGGTTCCGCGTATCCTCCGCGATCCCCCGCTGCATGCCGCAACGGGCATCACACCAAGGACTCACCATGTCACGCGTCTGCTACTTCACCGGTGCCCATACCACTTCTGGAAACGTCATCAAGCGCCGCGGTAAGGCGAAGTACCTCGGTGGCGTTGGTATCAAGACCACCTCGGTCAAGAAGCGCACCTTCAAGCCGAATCTGCAGACCGTGGACATCATGGAA
>CALQCP020000222.1 GCA_943329105.2 Chitinophaga pinensis
ATGTCCACCACTAATCATCGCAAAGCTATCCGCACTGGAGAAGAAACTCGCGCCCTTCACCGCGGTCACCGTCTGCTTGCCCGCATTCACCAGGTCCGCGTCAACCTCCGAATCTTTCGGAAATGGCCCCATGCCAAGCAGCCCGTTCTCTGACTGCAGCCACACGGTCATACCGGCCGGGACGTGGTTGGCCACCAGCGTCGGGATTCCAATGCCAAGGTTCACGTAGTAGCCATCGCGCAGTTCACGCGAAGCACGCAATGCCAGTTGGTTCCGATCAAGTGCCATAACGAATCCTCCTTGCGTTTGCGGGTTCGATCAACCGAAGACGATGCCTTGTGCGAGCGGCAGATCCTTGGACCAGTTGATGGTGCAGGTCTGTCGGCGCATGTACTGCTTCCAGCTATCGCTGCCCGATTCACGCCCGCCGCCAGTGTCCTTCTCGCCGCCGAACGCTCCGCCGATCTCCGCGCCGCTAGTACCAATGTTCACATTGGCAATACCGCAGTCGCTGCCTTCGGCTGAGAGGAATCGCTCCGCACTCCGCACGCTGTCAGTGAAGACCGCGCTGGAAAGCCCTTGATCGACGCCGTTATTGATAGCGAGTGCCTGATCGAATGAATCAACAGTAAAGATGTAGAGAATCGGCGCGAAGGTTTCTTCGCAGCAGATCGCCGGCACCACACCGCGTGGAACGGAAATCAAGGTCGGCTCCACAAAGTTGCCCGCCTTCTTTCGGAAGCGATCGATACCTGCGGTACCACCAGCAAGCACCTTGCATCCCTCGGCCTCGGCGCGCACGATCGCCGCGCGCATGTTCTCCACGGCGCGTGCATTGATCAGTGGTCCCATGAGCGTTCCCTTCTTCATCGGGTCGCCAATCGACACACTCTTGTAGCTCTTCACCAAGCGCTTGGTCAATTCACCAACAACATCCTTGTGAACGATCAGTCGCCGAGTAGTGGTGCAGCGCTGACCGGCAGTACCGACCGCGCCAAACAACACGCCGCGCGCAGCAAGATCCATGTCTGCATCCGGCATCACAATGATCGCGTTGTTGCCGCCCAGTTCAAGGAGCGTGCGCCCAAGCCGCTTGCCAACAACCTCGCCCACGCGTCGACCCATGCGGGTGCTGCCAGTGGCGCTGATCAGCGGCAGGCGTCGATCCGAAAGCATTGTCTCGCCCACCTCGGCATCGCTGCCGATCACCAAGCCAAACACGTCTTCCGCGCGGCCGCACTTCGGCACGAACACGTCTTGCTTGCGCATCACATCTTGCGCCACCTTGTTCATAGCGATCGCAGTGAGTGGCGTAATCAGGGAAGGCTTCCAGATCATGGTGTCGCCACAGACGGCGGCAAGCATGGCGTTCCATGCCCACACGGCAGCGGGGAAGTTGAACGCAGTAATGATGCCGATCGTTCCCAGCGGATGCCACTGCTCATACATGCGGTGGCGCGTGCGTTCGCTGTGCATGGAGAGTCCGTACAACTGCCGCGAAAGACCCAGCGCGAAGTCTGCGATATCGATGCACTCTTGCACCTCGCCAAGACCCTCGGCGTAGATCTTGCCCATCTCGCGCGCGACTAATTCGCCCAGTTGATCCTTCTGCGCACGAAACTCTTCGCCGATCAGGCGCACAATTTCGCCGCGCTTCGGCGCTGGCAGCATGGCCCATTCCGGCTGCACTTCGCGCGCGGCGCGAATGGCGCGCTCGTACTCCTTGGCGCCGTCAAGTCGGATGGTGCCAAGGATCTTGCCAGTCGCCGGTTCAAGGCTGTCGATCGCCTTTCCTTCAGCGAGCATCGTGGCCGTCTTCACATTGCGGGGGAGGAGGCGCGCGTCGCGCGCGATGCCGAATCGCTTGAGGTAGTCAGTTGCCATGGGACGGGCAGGATACGGGCGTGAAAGAAACACGGCGCGGGCCTGAATGGCGCCGCGCCGTGGTGTTTCAATCGAAGAGCGGCACGCCGCTCACAGTGCAATCACTTCGCCGCTGGTGCAGCCGTTTCTGCTGGCTTTACGTCAGGCGGATTTGCCGGTCGGTGGTGCCACCGGTGCAACTGGCGCTGCCGGCGCTGCCGGCGCAGCCGGCGCTGCAGCCTTCGCCTCAGCAATCAACTTTGCGGCAGCCGCTGCATCAATCTCAGCCGCGGATCGCATGACGACCTTCTCTGACGGAGCATTCGGTAAGACCTGCTTACTTCCGATCTGGTCAGTGGCATCCTGGTGGCCTGGTGGAATGGCGCCCATGGCAGCCAGCACATCCATGCCGACCACGATCTTTCCGAACACCGCGTAGCCCGGAGCGTTGGCGCCGTCGAGCGCCGGATTATCTTTCAGGTTCAGGAAGAACTGGCTGGTGGCAGTGTCTGGTAGGGACGTGCGCGCCATGGAAATGGAACCGCGCATGTTCTTCAGGCCATTCGTCCACTCGTTCTTGATGGGGTCGTTGGTCTTCTTCAGCACAAACTTCTCGTCGTATCCGCCGCCCTGCACAACAAAGTTTGGAACGATGCGGTGGAAGACTGTCTGGTTGTAAAAACCTTCCTTGACGTACCGACGGAAATTCTCAACCGAGATTGGTGCCTTCACCGGATCAAGCTCAAGGACGATGGAGCCCTTGGTTGTGTCAAGCAGAATGAAGACCGGACCAGTCGCAGCAGGGGCCTGAACCACGGGCGCTTCCGGGGCAGCGGTTGCCGGGGCAGCAGGCGTCGGAGCGGTCGGCTCTTGGGCAACAGCCGCCGACATGAAGGCGAGGGCGCAGGAAGCGGTGACGGTTCGGAGCAAACGAGTGGTGGTATTCATGGATAGTTCCTTGTTGGGGTGCGCATCATACGCAGCAATCGGCACGCGATGCCGCCAATTTCATGTGCATCTCGCCCGCCCAATTGACGTCCCACTGCATAGGATTGCGGCAACTGTTGCAGCCGACCACATTCCGTTACCGCTAAATCGCTATGCCTTCCCTGTTCCGACCAATCCTCGACCTCTTCAGCAGCGTTCGCTTCGGGATCGTGCTGCTTGCGATTCTCTTCGTATACATGTCGGTGGGGTCGGCGGGCATCCTGTACCCGGTTCATCCAAACATCTTCCACCCGGACGCATGGGTGCACGCGCAGATGCGGCAGTGGCGCCCCTTTGAGATGACGGAATTCGAATGGTTCCATTGGTGGCCGTTTGACCTACTGATGGCCCTCATTGCGCTCACGCTGATCACCACCACGGTGCGCCGGATTCCGCTGCGGCTCGTGAACCTTGGCGTCTGGATGATTCACTCCGGCATCATCACGCTGATCGTCGGCAGCGTGATCTACTTTGGAACGAAGGTTGAAGGCGAGGCCCCCGTGGTCCGCCGCACCCTCACCATTGGTATCGCGGCGAAGGATGGTACTGCATCGGAACTGATTGCAACCGGAACGATCGTGGCGATGCCGGGCAGCAAGCTCACTGTGGGGCAGGGCGCGGATCGTTACGACGTTGAAGTGCAGTCGATCGACCCAACATGGGAACTACGCTCGGGTGCTGATATCGGTAAGCGCGCGTACAGCGTCAACCTGATGATCACCGCGCCGGACCGCCGCTTCATGCGTCAGGTGATCGCGGGATATCCGGAATACACCGAAGACCTGATCATCACGCAAGACAAAGCGCAGCCATTGAAGCGCGCCGTGAAGGAAACCGGAAAACCGATCATTGATACCCGTCTCTTTGTGGCGCTTGACTACTGCCCGCAAACGGATTTTTACCTGAAAAATGACCTGGAAAAGAGTTGGGCGCTCTACGTTCGCCGCCCCGGCGAGACGCGCTGGGTGGAGCGACCAGTCATCGGCCTTCCTCTTTATAACGATTACGTTCCGGATCTCAACGAGGTATTCCTTGGTCCCGCTGAGAGCGCGGAACCCCGCTCACTCCGCGTGATGATTCCTGCCGCTGCAGCTGATGATCCGGCCCCTGGCGTGGTCTTTGAAGCAACCGGATACCTGCGCTACGGGCAGATGCGCACGCGCTTGATTCCAGGCGGACCGGACGCGGCTCCCAACCCCGTGGCAGCAGTTGACGTTTCTGATTCTGAGGGTCGATCAGCGCAGTACCGACTGATTGCTTCTGACCCACAGAAGCGCAGTGCGGACGGCGGCGTTCTTGCCATTCGTCAAATCTCCGATGAGGAACAACTTGCTTCGCTGCTTGCGCAACCGACACTTGTGTTCCGTGTTCCATCGCGCAACATCACGCTGACCGAGTCTGTGAAGGACGCCGCGCTGACGGACAAGGACGCGCAATGGCGTTCAATCGGACCGGTGGATTCCGGATACGCCTACCGCGTGGTGGCGGTGCAGGATGACCTGCCGATCGGTGGTCGTGAACTCTCCGTCGCCATTCTTGAATTGCGAACGCCCGCCGGTGAATTCCGC
>CALQCP020000223.1 GCA_943329105.2 Chitinophaga pinensis
CGTGAACTTCTTCATCGACGGCCAGCGCCTCAAGCTGATCTCAAAGTGCGTGGTCCCCTTTGGTGGCGGCAACGTCAACGGCATCCGCAACATCGCGGGCGGTCTTGGCCTTGCAAGCTTTGACAACAACGCGAGTTTCGTTACCGAGTTGCAGGTGATGTTCTGAGGGGAGGGTGGGGCGGGGCGCTGGGGCGATGGTGGTGGGTGTCCATGATTGGTGTGCAGGTCCAGATTGCACATGCAGGTACGATCGCGCTGGGGTCCATGATTGGTGTGCAGGTTCAAACCGAGGCATTTAGCTTGAGAGGCAACTCTCCCACAATGTTGTTCAGACTGGTCGTAAGCGTCGTGAGCGTCGCAGTGCTCGGTCACGGCGCAGCTTTTGCCAGTGACGCGGCGCCTTGTCAATACACGGTCGAGGTGGCGGGGACAGAGCTTTCTTGCGGGCCAATCAATCCGCCGGTGAGCCTGCGCCCGAGGGGCATGAACAATCTCGGATACTGGGTGGGATTACGGAATTTCTGCGGCCAGATCAATTCTGCCGAGTTGCCGATCATGTGGACACCGCAGTCCGGCGCACAGGCGCTGACAACACCGCCACAGACTGACACGTGTGTGGCGACCAGCGTGAATGACCTGGGTGCGGTGGCGGGGTCTCGTAATGGCTGGACGGGCGGCGTCCACCATGGATCGTGGGCGTGCATCTGGCTTGAAGACGGTCAGTTCATTGAGATCCCTCCGTTGGGCGGCTGTCCCCCTGCGAGCGCCATCAACGCGATGAACAATCACAATGTCGCCGTGGGTTGGCGCACGAGCGGCAATTGTGTTTCAGGTCTCGATATCACCTATGCCTTCGTATGGGATGCCGGCCGTCTCGTCGACATAGACCCGGTGCCCTTTGGACGCGACAGCGCTCAAGCAACTGACGTGTCGGAGACTGGAGTCGTGACGGGTTACTTCGGCGCCCAGTCAATAGCAACGGGGCTCGCCTATCGATTGAGGGAGGGGAGGATCGAAACTCTGAACCCGGTGCCGGGTGCGATGAACTCGATTGCATTTGGTGTGAACGATGGTGGCACAGTCGTTGGGTGGTGTCGTGTCTTGGCCACACAGTCCGACCCGACCCGCTTCATCCCCACGGTTTGGGGCGAAGATGGACAGCCCACCGCGCTGCCGCTGCTTCCGGGCTATCTCTCCGGTGCATGCCTCTCCATCAACAATCAGGGCATGGTGCTCGGATCGATGAGCCAGCCGATTGCTGCGGGGATGAGCTCGAACCCGTATGTTCTCTGGATCGGTGGCGTTCCACACTCGCTGATCAGCCTGATCGGAGATCCTCCGACCACGAGTTCCATCACTGCTTGGGCATTGAACGATCGCGGTCAGGTGCTCTGCAGCGGCGGCGGGGCGGCCATCGGCCCACACGGATGCGCGTGGATCATGTCCCCGAACTCGCCGCTGGGGGATTTGAACGGAGATTGCAGAGTGGACGGTGCCGACATCGCAATTCTGCTCCAAGCGTGGGGATCAAGCACTCCGGCGCAGGCGGCCGCGGACCTGAACCACGATGGATTGGTTGGTGGCCCAGACCTAGGCATGCTTTTAGGGTCTTGGAGTCCCGGTCGATAGGATGCGAGTGCCATCCTGAATCGCGTGTGCGACTCGGGTGGAGCAGAGGCAAAGAAATGGGGGTCACTCATGAGAATGAGATATGGTTCGCGACGTCTCGGCCGCTCGGGTATCTTTTGAGATCAGCCGGTCACGGGGGCCTGCAGATCGCGTTGCATTGAATTTCTGGAGTATTGAAAATGTCGATGATTTCCGGTTGGAAAATAGTTGCGCTGTCGCTTGGAGCGCTCGTGTCGCACGCCTTCGCTCAGGTCGCAGGCTACGAGGTGATTGATCTGGGGACGCTGCCGAACTCGGCATTGCCCGAGTCATCGGCGTGGGCGATCAACGATCGCCACGAGGTTGTGGGGTGGGCGAGGGACTCGAACAAGACGCGCCACGCGACCCTCTGGCTCTACTGCCCTAACTACGGCCTCGTAGCAAGAGAGTGGCATGACCTCACTGCTGCCGCCGGAGAGTCGGACGACGGGGAGGCGTTCGACATGAACATGTCCGGGCTCGTCGTGGGTCGCCAAGCGACTAGCACGTCGGGCGGGATTTGGCGCGGGTATCTCTGGGACGTCGCCGCCTCGCCGCTCTCGACGGTTGAATTGGAGACGTTTATTTCTGGTGCAAACACGCAGGGGTTCGCGAACGCGGTCAACGACGCGAGTCCAGCAATCATCGTCGGTACCGCCCAAGCTTCCGGAGGCTGCCTCGGCAGCGTTTCAAGAAACGAAGCGTTCAGTTATCGTCAGGGTGACCCGGCATGGGCCCTGACTGATCTGGGGGCAAACTCCAGTGACTATTACAGCCAAGCGACAGGCGTCAACAACGCGACCCCCGCATTAGCCACTGGCCGCTCGACATCGGAGCTTTGCTACAGCGACTCTTGCCAAAGCGACCAGGAGGCGGTTGGATGGACGCTTACCTCGCCACCAATGATGGCGGACCTGCCGGACAACGGGTTGTCATATGGCGCTCAGGCATGGGGGATCAACGACGCGGGTCACCGAGTCGGCATTGCGGTGACCGCCGCCTCGCCGTGCGAGAGGCATGCGGCGTTCTGGGCTTCCTCGTCGACTGCACCCGTAGATCTCGGCTCGGTCGGGATCGCCTCGTCCCATGGGTCGATCGCCTATCGGCTGAACGAGCAGGGAACAAGTGGCGAGGCGACGGTGGTCGGGGGCGACACTTCGATCGGGTTGGCCTGGCGCTGGTACCGCAACAGCGCAGGCACCTGGAGCGGCGTGGACCTGAATTCGCTCATCTCGCCGCTCTGCGGCGGATGGGTGCTCCGGGAGGCGCACGACGTGAGCTCCGATGGTTGGATCGTCGGTTACGGCTCGATTGGTGGTCAGCGGCATGGATTTCTTCTGAAGCCGATCGAGTGTCGTGGCGACTTGAATGGCTCCTGCTCGGTCGACGGTGCGGACCTTGGCTTGCTCCTCGGCGCGTGGGGATGTAGCCCCTGTAATGGTTGCATGATGGACATGAACTTCGACGGCGCAGTGAACGGGGCCGACCTCGGAATTCTGCTGGGAGGCTGGGGTTCTTGCGTCTGTTCGGGATGTCAATCCGGCGCAAGATCGTCTGAAAGCGGCGCTGAGGCGAGCACCCCGGCGCTCGATGAGGCGCTGGTCATTCTCGGACTCCCTTCGGTCGCGAAGTTGAATCAGGTCCTCGCGGCACTGGGGGCGTCAGAGCGCGCGGAGACGCTCGACTGGCTATTCGTTTACTTGATTTCGCGGAATTAACGGTTATAGTCGTCATAGACATATTGGGAGATCGCATGAATATGAAGTCGTACGCAATTCTTATGGTCGGGGTCGTTGGCATCATCACCACGTACCCGGCTCGCGCCGAGTTCTCCGTGGTGTCTGGCAGCGCGAACGCCAACCAGTGGCTTCAGTCGGTCGGCACGTACACCGCGCTCACGTTCACCGAATTCCCCGACCTCCCCGGTAGCACTCGGATCACGGAGCAATATGCGCCGCTCGGGGTGCACTTCGTCGACACGGACGGGAATTGGATCGCAAGGAACGACCTGTACCCCCAAGACGGCTCGGGACTGGCTGGTTGGGTGTCGGTCGATCTACGGTTCGACTCGCCAATGCGGGCTTTCGCCGCCTACTACCCGGGCTATTCCGCATTCAGTTTCTATTCTGGATCACAGCTTATCTTTTCGAAGACCAATCTATACACCGGCGGTTACAACATATTCGCGGGTTTCACAAGTAACGTGAGCTTTGATCGCGTACTGCTCTATGGGGAACCTCCGAACCACTACGGAGAGCCAGACCCCGTCTACTACGACAATTTCTACTTCTCAACGGTGCCCGCGCCATCTGGGGCGCTGCTGCTGATCGCAGCGACGTTCGGTGCCGCGCGCCGGCGCGCCAAACGGTAAAGAGTGAACTCCCCAACTGCCGTCACGCTGTTCCACTAGTGCGCGTGCTCGGCGACCTGCGTCCCACCGGCGTCCGCGTATGGATCGACTTCGAGCGCTCCGGGCGTTGACGACACGTGTTGGCTGAGCGACGTGCCTGTTGAGTGGATCGCGCAGGCGGGCGTGAACTTCTTCATCGACGGCCAGCGCCTCAAGCTGATCTCAAAGTGCGTGGTCCCCTTTGGTGGCGGCAACGTCAACGGCATCCGCAACATCGCTGGCGGTCTTGGCCTTGAGGACTTCCGCTCGAATCATGGACACCCCTAGTCCGCAGAATTACACGTCCCAGTAGGGCCGTATGGGGGTGCAGGTTCAATGTGCC
>CALQCP020000224.1 GCA_943329105.2 Chitinophaga pinensis
GCCTCGGGCGCCCAACCGTAGGTCTTGGGATCGTCAGCCATCGGAACGTTTAGGTTCGGATCGCGGCCTGGGAATCCGCCGGTGTCGTAGTACGGATCGGCGTAGCCGTTCCACCAGGAGTTGCTGTAGATGCTGCGCGCGGGCGAGGCGCCCAGTGAGACCGGCGCAGGAATCACGCCGTTCTCTGATGGCACGTTGCTTGGCGTGCTACCGGCGGGGACGCCGTTTCCTGGCTCCCATCCCTGCGGAACCTGCGCGCGTTGTTCGCGCTGGGCACGGTCCCATTCCAACTGCACGGCGCGGCGGCGGACGGCGTCGGAGCTGGGCGCTTGCCCGGCATCGGGGCCTTGCGCCTTCCAACCCATGGCGCGCATGTAGCCCGGCGCCCAACCTTGGTAATCACCCAGAACGTTCTCTTGCAAGAGGAACGCAGTCAGCGTGTCCACCGCACGTCGGTGGCGATTGAGCAGATTCCACGACGCACGTGCAACGCCGGATTCCACTTCAACAGCCTGCTCAAGGTGATCGACATCGTTGGTGTCTGGCGTGGGTACAGTGCCCGCCGCCTGGGACTTGGCACGCGCAGTCGCTTCGTCAAAGGTGATTTGATCGAGCGTTGGCACGTACTGGCGTGAGAATCGTGCCCACGCTGATTCCATGTTGCGCTGATCAATGAAGGCGTGCATGGCGCTGATGCGTCGGCCCGATTCTTCCGCACCTAAGCGCGAGGCGTGATCGACCATCTCCAGTGCTTCGCGCTCGGCTTCAAGTTTGAGCAGTGCGGGATCGTTTGGCCAGACGGTGCAGCCGGTAGGAATGACCACCGGAAGGCGCGTGCTACTGGCAGCGGAGTGTGCGGTGGCCGTCTCAGCGGGACGAGGCGATGGCTTGGGAGTAGCGAGTTCCGGTTCAACCACTGCGCCCGATGCAGGTGCGCCGAACGCACCGGTGGCGGGAGTGGATGTCGGCGCGGGGACCGGCACGGGTCGCGCGGGGGCGGCGGGCGCCGGCGCGGGGGATTGCCCCGAGGCATGCACACAGAACACTGCGAAAGCAGTCATGGCGAGGATGGAGACGGCACGTGGGGTAGTCATCTTCATGGCAACTACAAAGGGTAGCCGCAGACGCGGTATCCTCGCCTGCGATGAACCAGACGCACGACCATAAGCATGACCACCAGCACGACCACCGCTCTCCTACGCGCGGCATGTCCGGCATCCACGTCCTTAAGTTGTTGGCCCTGAACGTCGTGCTCTTTGGCGCGTGCGGAGCCTTTGCCGGAATGATGATGGGCGACTGGGTCCCTGAGGGCGGGCAGCTGCGCTTCTTGGGCGCCGTGGCGTTCATTCCGCTGGCGATCGCCGTGGTTTCGACGTTCGTTCACGCGCATGCCGGCAAGTGGACCAGCGCCGACAATATGAGCGAGCGACTCTTCGGCGGTAAGCCTCGATGAACGAACGCGTGGGGACGCAATCAGCAGATGACTTGCAGCAGGGTTTAGCAGGGCAGCGGGCCAATGGTCACGCCGTGGGGCTCGACCGTCGCGGCGCGATCGGTCTTCTTGGAGGTATGGCACTTGGCGCTGTGCTAGCGGGATGCGGGGCATCACGCAGTGGTTCAAGTGGGGACGTGAACAGCGCGGGTGACGCGGGCAATGCGGGCGGGGCGCACAGCGCGGGTGGTGCATCTCCGGATACGCCGCTCGTTCGGCAGATATCGCTCGCTGAGTGGTCATTGCACCGTGCATTGAAGGCCGGCGATATCACCAACTTGGACTTTCCGTTGCAAGCGCGCGGTACGTATGGAATCGCTGCGGTTGAATACGTCAGCACGTTCTTTGCTGGCAAAGTGGCCGACGAGTCATACCTTCGCGAGTTACGCACACGGTGTAACGGCGAAGGCGTGCGCAGTGTTCTCATCATGATCGACGGCGAGGGTGACTTGGGCGCCATTGATGCCGCCGCGCGTGGCGACGCGATCGAGCGCCATGTGCGCTGGTTGCACGCGGCGCAGTCGCTCGGTTGCTTTGCTATTCGCGTCAACGCGCGCAGTGAAGGCACGCGTGAAGAGCAGATGGATCGCAGTGCGGATGGCATCGGAACACTGGCCGATCGCGCTCAGGAGTTTGGACTGACGGTGATCGTTGAGAATCACGGCGGTGCCAGTTCTGATGGCAGTTGGATGGCTGGACTCATGAAGCGCATCGCGCGCCCGAATGCTGGCACTCTTCCTGACTTCGGTAATTTCCGACTCAGCGAGACGGAGCAGTACGACCGTTACAAGGGCATTGCGGAAATGATGCCGTGGGCACGTGATGTCAGCGCCAAGAGCTATGGCTTTGACGCCGCAGGCAACGAAACCACCATTGATTACGCGCGCGTGTTTGCCATCTTGGATGCGGCGCGCTATTCAGGCTTTGTGGGCATCGAGTTTGAGGGAAAGACCATGTCGGAGCCCGATGGAATTCGTGCCACCAAGCGGTTGATTGAGCGGTTTGGCGTTCGGGCGTAACGCTCTCGATGCCACGCAGTGTCGTACACTTCTTGCCCCTATGAGTGCAGATACGCATACACCGTCTGGCCATCGCCGCGATAAAGTCGTTTTGGTCACCGGCGCTGGTGGCGAGATGGGCCATGGGCTCATTGACGCACTTTCGCGCGACGGTCGACAGATTGTGGCGATCGACGTTCGTGAGTTGGACGCGGGCGTGCGCAGTCATTGCCGCGACGCGTTTGTTGGTGACATCTGCGATGCCGGATTGCTTGAGCGCATCAACGCGCAATTTGAAATTGGCGAGATCTTCCACTTGGCGGCGCTGCTTTCGACGCGCGGTGAATTTGCGCCAGAGACTGCACATCATGTGAATGTGGGCGGCACGCTCAACTTACTCAAGCTTGCTGCAGAGCAGGCGCGCAGTCACGGTCAGAGCGTCAAGTTCATGTTCCCAAGTTCGATTGCTGCGTACGGAATGCCAACGCTTGCTGACAAGCGCGCGCATCCGGTAGTGAATGAAGATCAATTCACGCACGCACACACCATGTACGGCGTCAACAAGTTGGCGGGCGAGGAACTTGGTCGTTACTACCAATCACATTATCGAAAGCTTGCCAAAGATCGCCATCCATCGCCGATCGACTTTCGTTCCATTCGATTCCCTGGAATTATTTCCAGTGACACCGTCCCGTCCGGCGGCACCAGTGACTACGGACCAGAGATGATCCACGTAGTCGCGCAGGGCAAGGCGTATGACTGCTTTGTGCGTCCAGACACGCGGATTCCGTTTATGACTATGCCCGAGGCGATCGACGCGCTGCTGCGCTTGGCTGCCGCGCCGAAGGAGCAGCTCACGCGCACGGTCTACAACGTGTCTGCGTTCAGCCCAACCGCTGCCGACTTTGAGCGCTTGGTGAAGCAGGCGTTCCCTGGTGCGCAGGTCTCGTTTCAGCCAGACCTTGGTCGCCAGGCGATCGTCGACAGTTGGCCAGAAGAGTGCAACGATTCCGCCGCGCGTAGTGACTGGGGCTGGAAGCCGACGTACACGTTTGAAAGTGCATTTGAGAAGTATTTGATGCCAAAGATTCGCGCTCGCTACGTGCATGGGTGACGTGCCGAGGAGGTAAACTCCCCGGAATGACCACCATCGCCGACCGCCCGTTTGAGGGCCGCACGCAGAAGATTCTCGCCTCGCTCAAGGATGCAGGGCAGTTGAAACACCTGCAAACGATTGAGGGCCCGATGGGTGCCACGGTGAAACTCCGTGGTTACGGCGAAGTGGCATGCTTCTGCTCCAACAACTACATGGGGCTTGCCGATCATCCCGAGGTGGTTGAGGCGGGCATCGAAGGACTGCGTCGCTACGGCGCCGGCACCGCGAGCGTCCGATTCATCTGCGGCACGTTCGAGTGTCATGAGACACTTGAGGCGAAGATCGCGGAGTTCTATGGATGCGAGGCCGCGTACACCTTCACCAGTTGCTGGAACGCCAACGAAGCAATCTTTCCAACGCTGTGCGAACCGGGTGACCTGATCATCAGCGATGAACTCAATCACGCATCGATCATTGATGGCGTTCGTTTGGCTGGCGTCATCAAGAAGGGTCTCCACAAGGGCGTCTTCAAGCATGCGGACCTGGGTGATCTGCGTACCAAGCTCGAGGCTGCGCGCGCCAATGTCCAGGTGACTGGCGCGATCTGGGTGGTGACGGACGGCGTCTTCAGTATGGAAGGCGATATTGGGGACCTGCCCGGTTTGCGCGCAGTGTGTGACGAATTCGGCGCGCTTCTTGTTGTTGACGACAGTCACGGCACTGGCGTGATGGGCCTGACTGGCCGCGGAACGCACGAGCACTGGGGTATGGACGCCACCAAGGTGGAC
>CALQCP020000225.1 GCA_943329105.2 Chitinophaga pinensis
GCCATTGAGTTTGGCGATAGCGATGCAGCGGAGGTTGGCGATTGGGTCATTGCGCTTGGATCGCCATTTGGATTGAAAGACAGCGTTACTGCCGGCATCATCAGTGCTCGCGGTCGAGAGGTTGGCCTGAGCCCGCTGGAGAGTTACCTGCAGACCGACGCCACTATCAACCCCGGAAACTCGGGCGGGCCACTTGTTGATATGGATGGTCGCGTGGTTGGCATCAACACCGCCATTGAAAGTCGCAGCGGTGGCTCTGACGGAATCAGCTTTGCTATTCCCTCAAATATGGCGAAAAGTGTGGTGGAGTCAATCATTGCCGGAAGCGCGCCATCGCGCGGATTCTTGGGAATCCAGATGCAGCCACTCGATGCCCGCACCGCAGCACAGGTTGGTTTCAATGGCCAAGGAGTACTGGTCAACCAGGTAGTCCCTGGTGGCGCAGCCGCAAACGCAGGTGTGCAGGTGGGCGACATTGTTGTCAAAGTGAACGGCGAAGAGACCGCCAATCCTCAGCGCGTGATGCGGGCGGTTCGCCTGTGCGCGCCAGGTATTGCAGTGCCGATCGAGGTTGTTCGTGGTGGAGCAGTGGTGTCCCTGATGGCGACACTTGGCGATGCATCAAAGCATGTTGTTCGTGCTGCGCCATGAACCATAATGAACCATAATGAACCACACCACACCACATTAAATTCCTCCGTGCGGTTTGGTGGTGTCTTTGCCTACCATCCTCGACCACCATGTCGCAGAGCAATCGCACCATCACGCTTGATACACCACTTTCTGTGCCGTTTCGGCACCGAGTGACATTCACGCGCGGTGTCTTCTCGGTGACAAACCCAACACTGCGCTCTGTGTTTGATTCAGCAACACAAGGCACCACAACCGAATCCGCAACTCGACGTGTGGTGGCATTCATTGATAGCAACGTCTTGGCAGCACACCCGTCACTGCCCGACGATATTCGCGCGTACATGGCACACGCAGCGGTTGTTTCCCAGGCAACCACTGCGCGCCAACATTCGTTTCCCGAACTCACGTTGGTTGAATCCGTACCAGGCGGCGAACCAGCCAAGCAGTCAATGAGTGTTGTAGATCGCGTGGTGCGTGTGGTTGATGAGCACCGTATTGATCGGCAGAGTTATGTGATGGCGATTGGTGGTGGCGCGGTACTTGATGCGGTTGGTTTCGGTGCATCAATCGCTCACCGTGGCGTGCGCTTAGTGCGCTTACCAACCACCACTCTCGGGCAAGATGATGCAGGAATGGCTGTAAAGAACGGCATTAATCTCGGCAACAAAAAGAATTTCGTTGGAAATTTCGCTGTGCCCCATGCAGTGGTGTGTGACACAGCGTTGCTGGAGTCAACACCCGCGTGGTCGTGGTGTGGTGGGTTTAGCGAGGCGGTCAAGATTGCCCTGCTGCGCGATCGTGAATTATTCAACCACATTGAACGAGACGCCTCGGCGATTACTTTGCGATCGATGGATGCCGCCATACCGGTGATTATTCGAAGCGCGGAACTCCACTACCACCACATCATGTCGGGTGGTGATCCGTTTGAAACACACAGTGCCCGGCCATTGGACTTTGGCCACTGGTTAGCACATCGGCTCGAAGGGATGACTAACGGCGTGTTACCACACGGTCAGGCAGTCGCAATCGGTGTAGCTATTGACACGCTCTACTCCGAGTGTGCTGGGCTGATGCCAACCCAGGAAGCTCGTCGGGTGCTTGCTGTTCTGCGCGCGCTTGACCTACCAGTGACACACCCGCATTTGGCTGATCTTGATGGAATCATTGCAGGTCTCGCTGAGTTTCGTGAGCACCTTGGTGGACGGCTCACCATCACTTTGCTACGGGGTATTGGCGATCCAGTCGATGTACACACTATCGATCCAGCCACCCTTGCCGCGGCTATTTCGCTCACTTTCCGGGATGCCTGAAGCCGCCTGATCGGTGGTCGATCGATCTGCCACCGTACCCCTAGACTTTAGACATGAGCGAAGCAACGCCCAATCTGAACCATGGTTCTATGACGCGCGCACAGGTGGTCGACGCCTATTTCATGGAGCACCGCGCCCGTCTCCTTGATGTGGCGGCGTTTCTTGATCGCATCGATCGCGCTGGACCAGGCACTGATGACTTTCGGATGAACGCATACCGCGGCGCGATCGCCCTGTTGCTTGATGGCCAACCACAACGCACCCGTCGCATCTTGGAACTCTTCAGCGACCTAAGCACAACGCCAATTGCCGCTGCGCATGTCAAAGGTGCAACAGGCGCCCATGATCCAATCGGAAGGGCGCACTGACGATGTACATCGATCCGCATGTTCACATGGTGAGTCGAAGCACTGACGACTACGTGCATATGGCACGAGCTGGTTGTGTGGCGATCACCGAGCCGGCATTTTGGGCGGGATATGACCGCTCAAGTCCACAAGGCTTTTTTGACTATTTCCGTCAACTCACTGAGTCAGAACCACGGCGCGCAGCGCAATATGGCATTCGCCACCACACATGGCTTTGCATTAATCCCAAAGAGGCCGAAGACCCAGTGTTTGCCCGTGAGGTGATAGCGCTCATCCCGGATTTCTTGAAGAAGGAAAATGTGCTTGGGATTGGCGAGATCGGGCTCAACAAGAACAGCCGTAATGAAATGGAGATATTGGAGGCACACTTACAGCTTGCCAGTGACCACAATCTCTTGGTGCTGGTGCACACCCCGCATCTTGAGGACAAACTGAAGGGCACCCTGCTGATCTTGGATGCAATTCGTCGCTTCCCCAAACTTGATCCGGGACGAGTGTTGATTGACCATGTTGAAGAGCACACAGCAAAGCACGTGCTTGATCGGGGCTTCTGGTGTGGCATGACGCTCTATCCAGACACCAAGTGCACGCCGCAACGAGCGGTTGACATCATTGAAACGTACGGAAGCGAGCGCATTTGGATGAATTCCGCGGGCGATTGGGGTCATAGCGATCCGATTGCGGTTCCCAAGGCACAGATGGAAATGCGCCGTCGTGGCCATTTGGAAAGCTTGGTCCGGCAGGTGACGTTTGGAAATCCACAGCGATTCCTGTCACAATCCGGTCGGTTCAGTGCCGAACCACTTCGGCCCACCGCGCCAGACATCACCCGTTGACTATGCCCAAAAGTTTCTTCATGACCGAATGACCCAAGGGGCACCAACGCGATGGACCGCAGCAACACACCACCTCATCACGCTCCACAGTTGCCGCATAGACACCACGGGGACCTTGTGGCCGACGGCATACAACAACGAAGGTGGTTGGTGCTGTTAGCAATGACCGGCAGTCTTGCGATGATCTTTGTGGATATGACCGTGGTTGGTGTCGCGCTACCACGCATTGGTTCAGCGCTTTCAATGAGTGATGTTGATCAGGCATGGATCATTACCAGTTACCTGATCACGTTGGCTTCACTGATGGCCCTTGGCGGGCGCATCGGTGATCTGGTTGGCAAGGTTCCCGCGTTCATAGCTGGAGTCATTGGATTTGCCCTCGCCAGCATCGTTTGTGCTTCTGCACACGACGGAACACAACTGATTGTTGGGCGAATTCTGCAAGGAGTTGCAGCGTGCTTGATGCAGCCAGCATCAGGAGCACTGGTCATTGGCGCATTTGCACCAGGTGAACGTGGCAAAGCAATGGCGGTTTATGTGGGAATTCCTCTGGTATTCATGGCGATTGGACCAGCACTTGGCGGATTCATTGTTGAGAACATGGGATGGCCATGGGTGTTCTGGCTGAATGTTCCCGTCGCAGTGGGTGCTGTGGCACTGACGGCAGTTGCCCGCCCGCGCGACGCTCGAAGCGTGGATCGAACCATCGATTGGATTGGTGGCGGGCTGTTGATTATCGGCCTTCCATCGTTTGTGTACGGCCTGCAGCAAATTGGCACTGTTGGGGCGAACGGGATGATGGCGTGGACGGACCCATTGACACTGAGTTTGCTTAGTGGTGGCGCAGTGGTGTTGGTGGTGTTTGTGTTGCGGCAACTTCGGCACCCGCACCCATTGTTGCGCCTGCGGTTGTTTGCAGACCGAGCGCTGCTGGCTGACGCACTAGTGATTGCAAGCATGCAGTTTGCCATGACTGGGCTGGTGATTGCTGGTTCGGTCTATGCGCAAGAAGTGCTTGGATTTAGCCCGTTTCAAGCAGGTTTATCCCTGCTTCCATTATTGGCGCCGGTCATTCTCATTGTGCATGTGGCGGGACGTTGGTACGACCGATCTGGTGTTCGGGCGCCAGCATCTTGGGGGACCGCGGCAGCAACGGTTGGTATGGTGATACAAGCAGTGGGTGCTTGGAATCAGAGCTA
>CALQCP020000226.1 GCA_943329105.2 Chitinophaga pinensis
CGCGTGCGGTCGCGGCCGCGTTGACTTTCAATCTCAAGGAGTGTCGCCAAGAGCGCGTGTGGCGACAGATCCGTGCTGATTTCTGCCACCGCATTGAGGTACGGACCCTGCCCCGGCGGTCCGACGGGTGCGGTCTCATGAAGCGATGATTGCCGCAGCAGGCGAATGCCAGACGTGGATGCCAGCGCGCGAAAAGCGTGATCCATGTGCGCGGACCGGTCGCCCATGTTTGATCCGATCGCGACAAATACAGTCACGGGGTGATCTGGTTTCGCGTGCGGATCAATAGTGCGCGAGGTGGTCATGAGGTGCGTTTGCTGTGCTGGACATCCGCGCGCGGGCCAGTGAGTAAATCGACGCGTGCATCGGACCGCTCCCAAATCATGGCATCGTCCTCGCCGCGCAGCAACCAGCGTGCCAATTGCAGCGCGGTCTTGGCGGCACGATCACGCACCGTGTCGCGTTCACCAGGAAACACAAATCGCCGTGCGCGCGTGCCAAGTTGCGTGTCATGCAGACCAATCCACACGGTGCCCACTGGCTTCTCTGCGGTGCCGCCACCGGGACCAGCGACGCCGCTCACGGAAATGGCAAGCGACGCACCCGAACGTGCACACGCACCTTCAGCCATCACCATGACCGTCTCTTGGCTTACCGCTCCGTGCTGCGCAATCAACTGTGGCGAAACACCAAGTTGCGCTTCCTTCATGGCGTTTGAATAGGTAATCCAACCTCCGTGAAAGACATCGCTTGAGCCAGGCACCGCGGTCAACATGCTGCCAATCAGCCCACCGGTGCAACTTTCTGCCACCGCCAACGTGCGCCCACGCGCGCGGCATTCCATCAACAGGGACGATGCAAGACTCGCATCAACGGCAGCAAATCCATAGGGAGCCACAGCGGCCATGCAGGCGATCATCTCTGCGTCAGCGCGCGCCGAAGCATCCGCGCCGCGCGCCACCACTTGAAGGGAAACCACTGAGCCACTCGCCGTTGTACCGACCGCTGGCTCCCGACCGCGCGTCATCCGTTCGCCAAGCAATTCGGCAAGCGCACTCTCACCAATGCCAAACGAACCAAGCGTGCGCTTGGCAATCATGAGTGCTCCCGCGGGACGTACTGCTGGCAGTACATCGGACTCCAACATGGGAATCATTTCGCGCGGCGGTCCAGGCAAGCAGTACACGCGACACGCGCCGATAGTGGCAGCAAGTCCGGGCGCTGTACCCTCGCGGTTACGGATGATTCGCGCTGAACGCGGGCGCATCGCTTGTCGAAGATTGATCGCTGCCATGGTTCGACCACGGCCCGCAAACCAAGTGTCAAGATCCGCGCGAGCGACTGCGTCTTCCACCTGCGCGGCGTTGTGATCAATGATTTGGTTCAGTGCATCGCGGGTCAGATCATCGTCTGTTGGACCAAGGCCACCAGTTGAAATGATCACCGAGGCAATGCTTGCAAGCGATTGCAATGCATCCACAATCGCTACGCGATCATCACGCACGGTGCGGTGTTCAATGACATCAAGTCCAGCTTCACGAAGCGCGATGGAAAGAACGCGTCCGTTGGTATCAAGTGTGGTGCCAAGGACCAGCTCATCACCAATGGACAAAATGCATGCGGTTGGCGGCTGGGTCTGCTGCGGTGCAGTCATGGTGCACTACTCCTAGAAATGGCGATGACACGCTGTAGGTTCGCCTTGAACCCATCAGAAAGTATGCGCCGTAAGACATCGGCAGGCACTTCGTTTGCGCCCCATAAGCCAGCATCTTTCCACTTGCCGCGCATCCAACCGTCACGCACTTGAGCAAGTGCGGTTTCATCCGCAAGATCAATGGTTGTGCCGTTGGGACCGGGCACCGTCGGCATGGCGTCGAACGCTTCAAGCATGGCGCGCAGTGTGGCATTCTTTGCATCAGATGCCAGCAACATCCGTCCGTCACGCGGGTATTCCGGATGCGCAGCAATCAGTGCCCATGCAGTGCGAAGCAGCGATCGATTCTCCATCGCCATGGCAACAAAGATCGGCACCACAAACGAACGGACGTGCGGATTCGGATTTGGAATCTCGCGCGCCAACTTCCACGGATCAACTTTGTCAACGAATCGTGGCATGTCGCTTGCGTAGACGGCACGGCTAATCGGCAGCCGACGCAAGGAATATTGCCGCGGTCCGCCTGCGGAACCGGCGGGATACTGCCACAGTCGCTGACCTTCGGGTGAAAGGACAAACTCAATAAATCGCCGCGCGGTTTCTGGGTGCGGCGCGCCGCGCAACATCGCCACCGGGTCCGGGTCAATCGCTGTCTTTCCAACGGGGTCAACATATCCAACCCGCCCCGGCGACCCACCGTCCGCCACTGCTTGCTGTTGATAGCGACCGTAGAAATCAATGCATAGACCCTCGGCGGCGTCGCCCTGCGCAACATCCATCGGGGTGCGCGGCCCTCCCGCTGCGATGGAACGCGCATTTCCAGCAGCGCGCCGCAAGATCGCCCAACCGCGCTGCCAGCCTTCGCGCAGCAGAATGGTCTCCATGGCAGAGGCAATACTTCCCGACTGCGCGGGCGTTACCAAGGAAACACTGTCCTGCAAACGCGGATCAGCAAGCGCTGACCATTCAGTTGGATAGGCGATGCCCATGCGTTGCAACATCTCTGCGTTGTAGACAATTCCAAACGCGCTGAGCGCGGTACCAAACCACGCACGCCCTGGGTCATAGAGCGTGCGACCCGCGATCGAGTTCTGGCCGTACACCGCATCCAGCCACTCCTGAGGAAAGTCAATGGGAATGAGGACGGTGGTACTGCGGACTTCGCCATTCACTTCAACGCTGATCGGCTTGGTCAATTGTTCAAAGTCATAACTGCCCCCGCCAAACAGCAAGTCAGCGCTGCCACCCGGAGCACTTCCATCACGCAGCGACGCGGTGGCACTGGCTTCAAGCATCCGGCGGATCTCTGTGGCGCCGCCTGGCATGTTCCAAATCACTTGCGCGGGTGCAGCAAATTTCTCGCGATGCCACTGCGCAAATCCCTCCGCGAACTCCACGCGAATTTGCTCATTGTTCGGGGTGACAATGATCACCGTGGCTGCGCCCGCAGGCACTGCCTGCTCGGCACGCCGCGCGACCACTGGCACCGCCAGGAGCAGCAGCAGCGCCACCGCAAGCAATACTCCCACCACGCGGGGACTCATGCTCGGGTGCCCAGAGCCGCACCAATCTGCGTTCGAAGGTCTTCAGCAGCACGGCGCACCGATTCATGCCAGGCGCGATCAGCTGGCTCAAATGCGTAGATCACGGAGCGACTGGCAGTGACCAACGCACCGCGCCCGTCAGCACGGAAACATGGCAAGACGTCATCTACTCCACCGCCCTGCGCGCCAAATCCCGGCACCAAGAAGATCTGCTGCGGCATGCGAACACGCAATGCGGCAGCATCAGTTGGCTTGGTGGCACCAACCACCGCACCAAGCGCGCTAAATCCTGCGGTTCCCAGCGAAGCCGCGCCGACCGATGCAACCAGGTCGGCCACCGCTTCAGCCACCGTGCGGCCATCAGCCAATCGCAATGATTGCACCGCATCACCGGAAGGATTGGAAGTACGCACCAAGGCAAACGCTCCGTGACCGTTACCGACGAACGGCGTGAGCGAATCCGCTCCAAGGTATGCACTCACCGTGGTCCAATCAGAGCGGTACGCGTCGCGCGCGCTGGCAGCGTAATGCTCGGCGCTGATACCAATATCGCCGCGCTTAAAATCGAGAATGACTTCAAGACCATCGACCGTGCGCGCGTGTTCCAGAACACTGGCAAGCGCAGCAACGCCCGCGGGACCGTGCCGCTCAAAGCATGCCGCCTGAATCTTCACCGCCGGCACGATCCCCGCCACTGCGTCAATGACGCCGCGCGAGAATTCGCCGATGGCGATCGCCGCAGTTGCGTGACCCGGAGCCGGTCGAAGAATGGCGGGCAACTTCTCTGCCACCGGATCAAGACCCACGCACACGGGCGCGCCCGCGGCCTCGATCCGAGCAAGGAGCCGGTCGGCAGCATTGAGAGCGCCAGGTGTGTGCGGCGCGGTGTTCGCGGAAGCGCCGGCGGCCGGCGTATGCCGCGCAGCATTGGCGGAGGCGCCGACAGCATTTACAGAGTTATTGTTTGGGACGTTCATCGCATCCGAAGTCTAGAGCCAGCAGCGGCGCTCAGCCCGCGCCGTAGAATCGGGGAATGCACGCGGATGAATCCCACGCATCACCGGAAGATTCCTTGGCCTCGGCGTCGGCCGCAGCCTCAGCGGCTGCCGCTGTGATCGC
>CALQCP020000227.1 GCA_943329105.2 Chitinophaga pinensis
CGTAATCGGGCGCATCAGTCCGTTGGCAATGGACATGCGCAAGAGCGGATCCGTTGTTGATTCACGGAGGGCTGCGCTGAATGGGCCAATCGTGGTAATGGCAGCACGCAAAGCGTCGAAGGCTGCGCGTGCATCACCTCCGGCGACTTCATAGGCGGCTGCCAGTTCAAGTGTTCGTGCAAACGCCAGGTGGCGCGCCGCGTCGGTGCTCTCCGCCAAACACGCGGTGCGCAACGTCGTCAACGCATCCCCAACAACCACCCGCGCTTGAGCGTGCTGGTTGGCTCTTACTGCCATGGATGCAAATGACGCAGCCAGATCGGCGACGCGCGCAAATGCTGGAGAGCCGATCGGCGCAGTGCGGGTTCGCTCACGTGATTGGCACCACAGGTCGCGAAGCCGCTGCGCTTGCAAAGCGGCTTCGGCCCGCGCGGCATATTCCGTTGCTGAAGTCGGGGCGTCAACGCGGTCGGGGGACCCCCGATCAGAAACTTCGTGGATTCGATTGTGTGTGAGACTCATGCGAACTTCCATGTTCAGATGACCAAGACGCTCAATAGTTCAACCCCGGCAACTTCCACATTCATTATCCGAGTTGATCTGGATCAAGTGCGGCTTCCTTCGCCGCGACCTTGGTCTTCTTTGCGCCCGGACGATCAGGAATCTGATCCATGTACAAGATCCGCCCGCACGTCAGGCAGGTGACCAATTGATCGGCCTGTGCTGCAACGCGGCTGTATGCATCAAGCGGAAGTTCTGCATTGCATCCGCCGCACGCAAATTCGCGGTGGCGCAGGCTCACGATGGTGACTTCGGCAAGCGCCTCGCCTTCATTCTTGTCGGCCGCGTCGTCGAATGCTGCGCGAACTTCTTCCTTGAGAAGGTCGGCAGCGCGGCCGCGTTGCGCTTCAAGTTCTGCTAGTCGACCACCAAGTTCTGACTTTGCTTCTTGCAGCGTCGCCTTGGCCATGTCGCGCAAACGCGTCTGGTCACTTGATGGCGAATCAGTTGATTCGAGTTCCTTCTTCAACTTCTCAAGGTTCTCCATCTGCGCCATGATGCGCTCGGCCAGCTCATCGCGCTTGCCTTCGACCACCTTCAACTCATCGCGCAGGGCGTTGTAGATCTTTGGGTTGGACGAAGTATTCAACTCCGCGCGCAGGTGGTCAAGGCGCTCCTTGAAGGTGGTGTCTTCAAGTTCAAGATTGGAGATCATCGCCTGCACCTGACGCGTCTGCTTGTCGAGGTCGCGACGCTTGCCGGACACCACGTCGAGTTTCAACTCGTGCCGCCGGAGTGCGTCCTCTGCATTGTCGAATCGAGTTTTGATTCCGCGGACTTGGCTGTCGACGGTGTGGAGCGCGCGGAGGTGTGCAATGAGGCTCATAGGTGGTTGCCGCGCCGGGCGCGGGCGGCGCATCGTACAAGGTTCTGCAGTGCTACCGGAAGATTCCGCGGTATTTCAGCGCAGATGCAGTGCCCACCACACCACCGGACCGGCAAGCAGGGGGCTGTCAAGTACGTCAAACACGCCCCCCATCCCTGGGAGTACTTGTCCGGAATCTTTGACTCCCGCGCTCCGTTTCAGGAGGCTTTCTACAAGATCGCCGAACGTTCCCACTGCACCCAGAACCGCCCCAGTGGCGGCACCGAGGAGTACCGGCACATGGTCGCGCGGATCGGGGAGCGCATCGCTCCACCAACTGAGCAAACCGCCAACGACGGCGGCCAATGCAATGCCGCCGAACAATCCTTCCCAACTTTTTGCGGGGCTCAGCCAAGGAATCAATTTATGCCGCCCAATGGACATCCCCGTGAAGTACGCGCCGATGTCACTGGCCTTCACGGTGAGCATCGCCCCAACCAGCACCCACGGGCCAACATCACAGCGCACTAAGAGCCATGCTCCAAGCAGCACGCCGATATATGCGAACGAAAGGAGCGTTCCGCCCGTGGCTGCTACAACGCCAGCAATGTGCGCGCCGCGGCTGTGCACAATGATGGCGCAGGAAAGTACCGCCCACACTGCGGTGGCCATGACTGCAACGGCCGTGATTGCAGAATCGACGGCCGGCGCAATGCGAATCGCCATGATCCCCATGATGGCCGCAAGCACGGTGAGCGCAGTGGGCGCAGCAATCCCTGCGCCGCGCAGCATCGCTGCCAACTCGCGCGCTAGCAGTGGGGCTAACACGCCGATGGCAAGAGCGATCAGTAGCACTCCATCCGAAGTTCCGATGATGCTCCGGACGGTCTCCGACTCGCGCAGTGCATCGGATAGCCGTTCATCGCCCCACAGAATGGCGATCAGTCCGATGATGAGCAGGGTGCCGGTGACGAGTCGTTGGCGAAGCACGGCGTCAGTAGACCGCAACCGATGGGTCGATGTCGAGCGACCACAGGTGAATTCCGCCCGCCATACTGTGGACGTCGTCAAAGCCCGCTTGGCGTAGGGCGGCGGTCACCTGCAGGCTGCGAGCGCCGTGATGACAATGGACCACTACCGGAGTGGCCTCGTGCGAACGCAGTCCCTCCAGTCGGGCGCTCAGTTCATGCATTGGGACATGCATAGCGCCAGCGATGGAAGCGATATCGCGCTCGGAAGCGGTGCGGCAGTCAAGCAGCACAATCAGTTCGCCCGCGTCGCGACGGCGCACGTATTCACGGGGCGTGATTTCCCAGTCCGGATTGAACGGGTAGCCAGCAGGAAGTCCGCGTGCATCAAGCGTTGACACTGTTTAGTCCTTAGTTGCGGGCGCGGGCGCGGGGTTGCGCGCGGGCGCTGGTGCGGGCATCCACTCGACACCATCGATCGGCTCGCGTTGCACCGTGATCCATGGCGGCATGAAGATGATTTGCCCTGGCGTGGTTGCCAGCCAGAAGATGCTGATCGGGTGTTGCGCTGCTGCGTCCTGTACAAACGTCTGGCTTTCACCACCCGTAGCCAACGCGGTGGCCGTGGTTGGATACGCGCCAGTCGTTCGCGGATCCTTGGAGAACCCTTCAAACAGCGTGTAGTACTTTGGCTGCACTTCCACTTGGCCGCGCGGCTGATGAATCGTTGTTTCGCCCCAAGCGGAACGATCAAGCGTCGTGGCACTCGGCGCCGGCGGGGCCGATGCAACAAATGCGGTGCCGTCAAGCGACGTCGGTCCGCCATCACGCGGAATCGGCACAAACTCCGGGGTTGCCAGATCCGGAATCGGATCGTCGCCTGCATGAGTGAGCGTCGCGCTGGGATTCTGACAGCCAGCAGCCACAAGCGTGACCGTAAAGAGAATGATGGCGTTACCAGCGGGGTTCATCGGGGGACTCATTCGTCAATGACATATCCGGCGTGCTCAAGTGCATCTTGGATCGTATCCGGGTCGAATCCGCGCCGGGCGAGTTTGCCCGCAATGCGCTTGGCAGATTCTCCAGCCTTCTTGGCGCGGCGCACCTCAAGACGCACCTCGGCAGCAGTGGCTGCCCCGGTGCGCGCGACGTCCGCTGCATCTTTTTCGCCCACGCCGTCGGCCTGCAGGAGTTCGGACAACGCCTCTTCCGAAAGCGATCCGCGTCTTCGATGGTGCTCCACGCGCGCGGTTGCAAACGCGTGATCGTCCAGCCAACCATCAGCCAGCATGGCGCGGATTGCATTGCGAGCAGCGCGCGCAACGTGTCCGGCCTTCACAAGCCGCTCCTCTAATGCCGCGGCACTCCACGCGCGCTTGGCAAGGAACGCCAGCGCTGCCTCACGAGCCAACGACTCCGCCGCTGCCGCATCAACACGCGCGGCCAACGCGGGCGTCCACGCTCCACCTTCCACGAGGCCAAGCTCAACAGCACGCTGCCGAAGCAGGGTGGCAACCGTTCGACCACCCACGCGCACTTCCACCTGATTTGGATCAGCGCTCAATGCGCGGAGTGCATCAATCGGAACTTTCTTCTTGCGTGCTGCCTTTGCCATCGTGGTTCGTCCTTCAGGTGAGCTGGTCGAGGTATCCGCGAATCTCCGAGAGCGCGTGACTGTCCGACACACGCTTCGCCGCTTCCAGTCCGGTGCGCAAGACCGCGCATGCATCATCGATGCGCTCCAGATCTTCCAGCGACCGCGCCTTGTGGTAGTACGCGTAGCAGTAGCCCGGGTCAGCGGCAATGGTTTGGTCGTACCAACCAAGCGCCTCTTCGTGCCGCCCGGCGCGCGCGTGTTCCTGCGCAATTCCGTACATACAGAACGGGTCGGCAGGCTCACTGGCGTGCAATTTCAGGAGTTGCGCAAGGCGCGGCGTGGTAGCGGGGTCGTTCTGCCCTGGGTGCATACGCGGCAA
>CALQCP020000228.1 GCA_943329105.2 Chitinophaga pinensis
CGCGCTTCGCTTGGTCGCTTGCCACGCCGCCACGCCCGCATCATCAGCAACACGCCGAGCGCCAACGCCACCATCAACACGCTGGAAGGCATGAAGAACGTAGACCACCAACGTGTAGCAACGAGGTTCATAGTGATTCACCAACGCTGTGGATGGGTGGGGGCTTGATGTTCATGATGCGCATCGCGGTGTTGGCTCTGTCGCTCCCATCGACATGTCACAATAACATGTCGATTTTTATGGATTTTTCGACATAGTGCTAGCGTGCCCCCATGTTTCGGGCCTCCCAGCGGTCTTGACCCACCAACTCCCGCGCCCGCTCGCGTGCCTCTGGATCCGGCGCAGCCATCGCCAAGATCACCACAAATCCTTGATCGTTCAGCAGCCGCGCCACCTCCGCCGCTCGGCGTAGGTTCTCGCTGCGGTCTTCATCGCTGAAGCCCAAGTCCTTGCTCAGACCACGGCGCATCGCCTGGCCATCAAGCATGACCACCGCCGCACCTTGATCGAAGAACTTTCGCTCCATCTCATGCGCTTCACGCGTCTTGCCGCTTCCGGGCGGGCCGTAGAGCAAGATGGTTCGCGGCTTCTGCTGCCAGCGGCGTTCGCGCTCTTCTGCGTTCACGAAACTCGGCTTGTCTTCCGCGCGCTCAAGCGTTGCGAGCGCCTCGGTCTCCCAATGCGCGCGCTTACTTCCAGCTTCGGTGGCCAAGCGCACCATGCCCGCACCCGCGGTGGCGTTGGTCATGCGATCGACAAGAATCAGCGCGCCCGTTCCGTGACACTCGCGGTAGCCATCCACCACCACGCGCTCTTCGCATTCAAGCTCAACGCGTCCAATTTCATTTAGGCGCAGTGTGTCCGCGGGCTGCGTGCCTAGCGTGTCCACATCCACCAGCCAACGCACTCGACGCACAGTGCACGCCGTCTGCTTGGCACCAACGCGCAACATCAATTGCTGCCCGCGCACCAGTGGCTGCTCTTGCATCCACACCAAGTCGCATTCCACACGCTGCGTCACCGCTGGATCGCGCCCGATGCACACAATCACATCGCCGCGACTGCAATCCACTTCGTCTTCAAAGGTGAGCACCACACTCTGCGGTGCATACGCAAGTGGAGCATCGCCTCCATCCTCGGGCGCGCGCGCAATCCGTCTGACGCGCGTCTCCTTACCCGAAGGCAGAATGCGAACGCGGTCTCCCGGCTTCACGCTTCCAGCAGCAATTTGCCCTGCAAACCCGCGGAAATTGAGGTCGGGGCGCAATACAAACTGCACTGGCATACGAAAGTTCGCATCCGGGCTGGGGCGATCAACCGGCACCGCTTCAAGAAGTTCAAGCACCGGGCTACCGCTGTACCACGGAGTGTGCTCGCTGCGCTTCACCACGTTGTCACCATTCAACGCACTGATCGGCACCGCCACCGGATCAGGAATACCAATGCGCGCACAGAAGTCAACAAACTCACGTTCGATGGCGCGGAATCGCTCCTCGCTCCATCCGACAATATCCATCTTGTTGACCGCCGCCACCACGTGGCGAATACCCAACAGACTGGCAATGAACGCATGCCGGCGCGTCTGCGTGGTCACGCCCTTGCGTGCATCAATCAGGCTGATGGCCAGTTGGCAATGACTTGCACCAGTTGCCATGTTACGCGTGTATTGCTCATGGCCCGGGCAATCAGCAATGATGAAACTACGACGCGCGGTAGCGAAGTATCGCCACGCTACATCAATCGTGATTCCTTGCTCGCGCTCCGCCTTCAGGCCATCGACTGCAAGCGCCAGATCCAACCCGCCGCCAGTTGTTCCGTGCACCTTGCTGTCTTTTTCAAGCGCAGCCATGTGATCTTCATAGATGCGACCGGTGTCATGAAGCAAGCGCCCAATCAGCGTGCTCTTGCCGTCATCCACGCTGCCGCAGGTGAGAAAGCGCAGTAATTCATTGCGTTCATAGCGGCGCAGGTAGTCATCGACGCGCTCGCCTTCGTTCATCACTGGAATTGAAGTTGGGCTCGACATTAGAAATAGCCCTCGCGCTTCTTCTCTTCCATGCTTCCGGATGAATCATGGTCAATCAATCGACCTTGACGCTCGCTGGTCTTGGCAAGAAGCATTTCTTCAATGATTGCCTCGAGCGTTTCTGCATCGCTCTCAATAGCGCCACTCAGTGGGTAGCAGCCAAGGGTGCGGAATCGCACCTTCATGGTCTTTACCTTCTCACCGGGCAGCAGCGGCAGGCGATCATCATCCACCATGATGAGCGCGCCTTCACGCTCAACCACTGGTCGCGCCTTGGCTAAATACAGCGGCACTACCGGCAGCTGATTCTTCCAGATGTACAGCCACACATCCAGTTCCGTCCAGTTTGACAGCGGAAATACACGGATCGACTCACCTTGATGAACGCGCGTGTTAAACACATTCCACAGTTCCGGGCGCTGATTCTTTGGGTCCCAGCGGTGATGCTTGTCGCGGAAACTGAAGATGCGCTCCTTGGCACGGCTCTTCTCTTCATCGCGTCGTGCGCCGCCGATGGCAGCATCAAATCTTCCTTGGTCGAGCGCTTGGCGAAGGCCCTGCGTCTTCATGACATCCGTGTGCACCTTGCTGCCGCTCGCCACGGGGCTCACGCCCGCGGCCAATCCTTCTTGATTGATGTGCACGCGCAAATCAACACCGAGTCGCTTGGCAGTCGCATCGCGGAAGGTGATCATCTCCCGGAACTTCCAAGTGGTGTCCACATGCAGCAGTGGAAAGGGCGGCTTAGCCGGCCAGAACGCCTTCATTGCCAAGTGCAGCAACACCGTGCTGTCCTTGCCAATGGAGTACATCAGGACCGGCCGCTCAAAGCTCGCGGCGGTCTCACGCAGAATCTGAATGCTCTCTGCTTCGAGTTCGTCAAGATGGGTGAATTCGGTTGCCACAGGAATGGCGAAGTGTAGCCATGGGCGCGTGCCGATCGCAGTCGGGCGGCGCCCGCTGAAGTACCATTCGCCTGTGCATTCCATGCAAGAATCCGTCGATCCGCCTGCTGATCCGAACGTCCGCTGGCACGCCTCCGCTGCTGACGCCGCGCTCCGCGCGCGCTGCGCCGGTCAACGCGGCGTCACCGCGTGGCTCACCGGCCTGAGTGGCTCCGGCAAGAGCACCATCGCCGTGGACGTGGAGCACCGCCTCCTGCAGGTCGGTTGCTTGGCCTGCTGCCTTGATGGCGACAACCTGCGTCACGGCCTCAACGCCGGCGTCGGGTTCGATGCCACTGGACGTCAAGAAGCGGTACGCCGCGCGGGTGAAGCCGCGCTGTTGATGGCGGGTTCCGGCGTCGTTGCCATTGTTGGCATGATCAGCCCGTATCGCGCCGATCGCGACCGCGTGCGCGCGCGCCACCTAGCTGCCGGCATTCCATTCATTGAAGTGCATGTGCATGCGCCGCTTGCCATTGCTGAAGGCCGTGACCCGAAAGGCCTCTATGCCAAAGCCCGCGCTGGGGAGATCAAAGGCTTCACCGGAATTGATGATCCTTACGAGGCGCCGCTCAGCGCTGAAGTAGTCCTACATACCGCCGAGCATTCACTTGCGGCGTGTGTGGCAGAATTAGAGGCAGCCATTCTTCGAGTTTCAGTGGCGAGTCAGCGCGCCAAGTAAATGCCGCAGGTACTTCACTCCGCGCGAGCCAAGACGCGCGCAAGGTGCACGGGATCATGCTCCGCTGCCAGCGCCCGCGCCGCTTCTTGGGCGCCTGCACAGATTCCATCCCAGTTTTCGAGCGCAGCATCGATCGCTGCCGCGAGTCCGCGCGGGGTGCGTTCACTGAATGTGACACCACAGCCAAATCGCTCGACCAATCGTCCGGGCCAACTGCCAGCGCTGGTCACGCATGGCGCGCCTCGGAGCAGTCCGTCGAGCACCACGCCGGTGACGCCGTCGGCGAACGCGGCGGGTTCGTAGGGCGCAAGCACCAACGCGCCGTTGAAACGTTCGCCGTATGCAATGCTCTGCGGCGCGAGCGGATCCATGATGAGTCCAGGCGCGCCGCTGGCACTCAACTGCGCAAGCACTTGGCGGACGTTCCGCCCGTGTCCTTCGGACGCACGCTTGGGCGTCGTCTGCACCAGAAGTGGCGTTGCGCGCCCGGCCTGTCCGTACAGTTCCGCCACACCCGCCACCAGCGCCAGCCCCTTATTCATGCGCGCCGCACCCGCCATCAACAGCATGCGACATTGCGGCGGCGCAGCAGGAATAGTTGCCGGCGCCAGTATCGGATACGGAACCTGCTCAAC
>CALQCP020000229.1 GCA_943329105.2 Chitinophaga pinensis
AGGAGTACGTGGCTGCTGTGCGCGCGGGCACCATGATCGACCCCGTACTGACTGCCCATCTCAAGGATGGTTGGGCAGTGGTGCGCCCCATCCAGGGCTACCTGCAACACGATCCCGACAGCGCCGGATGGGCCGCGGTGATTCAGTGGGTGAACCCCGAATGTCCGCCGCCACCCGGGCTGGAACTGCACTAATTAGGCTGGATCGGTGGCAATTGTGGCGCGTTCCGCGTGGCCTGCACGATTCACGTGATCCACATCAGCCGCTCACTTCAATTGCGCCGCTACGAACATCGAGTGCGGGCGAAGAGAGATCACCCCGCGAGCCGTTCCGTGCGGCGCCACTGATGCGGTGTTGGCATCTGCAAGCACACTCCACTCGCCAGGTGGCAGTGTGAATTGCTGCTCGGCGGATTCGCCATTTAATACAACGATGAGCTGGCGCGCTGAGTCTTTCGATGCTGCCCCGTTCAGTGTCCACGCCAACAAGGGCGCTGTTTGCAGCGGTGTGCAACTGGCGCGAATGTCCGCCGCATTATCCATGCGGAATACCGGATGGGCCGCGCGGATAGCAATCATGCCGGCAACCCAGTCGCTTATATCGCGGCACTGCTCTGCTGCTACCCAATCAAATTGATTGATCGCGTCACCCGCTTCGTAGGAGTTGTGATTCCCCTGCTTGGTTCGGCAGATCTCACTGCCACCTTCAATGAACGGGACACCTTGACTGACAAGAACAATTCCAATCGCAAGCTTCTGCATGGCGCGGCGCGTTGCGGCATCTGCATCTGGAGCGGTCTTGGAAATCTTGTCAACAAGCGAGAGGTTGTCATGCGCTGACGCGTAGTTGATGGACTCTGCTGGCGCGTGAGTGAAGTCGTCGATCGCACCCAGCGCGCCAACTTTGATGCCGTTGGCGCTCGGACTCAGGTTGGCACTCGTGTTGGTGCTCGTGTTGGTGCTCGTGTTGGTGCTCGTGTTGGTGCTCGTGTTGGCGTTAGTGCCGGCGTTACCACCCGCACGGATGGCAAATCCACCGACTGCACCGTCAGTGTCGCCACGGATTGCCGTACGTAGATTGTCATTAAAAACCCCTATTGGCAAGCCTTTTTGGGCACCTTTGCCAAATCGTATGGGCCCGCCGCCCGTCCATGGTTCGCCATAGAGCGTGGCATCGGGTCGTAGCCGTTTCACCAGTGCACACGCCGCGCGCGCGGTCTCTGGCGTATGCGTTCCTAAGAGGTCAAATCGAAAGCCATCGACTTTGTATTGCGTCAGCCAAAACGCAAGCGAGTCCGTGATGTACTTGCGCACCATCGGCCGCTCGTCTGCGACGCTGTTACCGCAACCAGCATCGTTGCTGTATCGACCATCAGGCGTGGTGCGAAAGAACCAGTACGGAACGGTTCCATCAAACGGACTTGACGATCCACTGGATGAAGTGTGGTTGTACGCAACGTCCATGATCACACGCACGTGCGCGGCATGAAGTTGTTCGATCGCTGTTCGGAATTCACGGATGGCCGCCAGTGGATCTGCTTGGTCGCTGGCATAGTTGGACTCCGGAACATTGAAGAGTGCGGTCCAGTAGCCCCAGTTGTATGCATTGGGTGCAGCCGAAAAATCCTGCACGGGCATCAGGTGAACAGCTGTGATTCCCAGATCTTTCAGGTGATTTATGCCGGTTCCACGACCGTCGCGCGCCGTACCGCCATGCGCAAGCCCGCGGTAGGTACCGCGAATTTCAGGCGGGCAGGTTTGGTCAGCAATGGAGAAGTCACGAACATGAATCTCGTAAAGCACCTCATCGGTGGCACGCGCCATAACTGGTACCGGAGTGGAATCCCAGTTCGCTGGCTTGAGGCGATTCAAATCAACAACGACCGAGCGTGTGGAGTCCGCGGTCGCAGCAAACGCGTGAATATCTGGAACGATGGGGGAGTCGCCGTAATGCGTAAATCGATACGAATATCCCTTGCCGTGCAAATCACCGGTGACGGTTGCCTCCCATACTCCGTGCGCGCCGCGGGTGAGTTGAATGGGTGCGCGCGTCTCCGGCTGCTGTGCCTTGTCATTGATGAGAAGCTCAACTTTCGTTGAGACGGGCGACCACGTGCGGAACACCGTGCGCTCCGGTGTGCAGCGCGCACCAAGCTCGGCGTCTACTGCAATGAATGCGGGATCTTCAAGAACGCCGCGCGCAAAGACTCGAACAGTGGCTCCCTCTGATTTGCCCAACTTCGGCGCTGCAGTTGATGGCGTACGCGGGGCGATATCAACAGAAAGACTTGAAATCTCGTCGTCTTTCACCGAGCGAGCTAACTCCACGCGCGTCATTGATCCCTCTGCCCCTGGGACCGTCACTGGCTTGACGGACAACACATTGATGGGCTTTCCACCCGCCCCAGAAGACACCACCAAGCGCTTCTGTTGGGCGGCATCAAGCGGAGTGGTGCTTGCAAGCATGATGATGTTGCGAGCATCAAGGAATGCGGCGGTCAACCGGAGTGTTCGATCAATCACAGGTGGTGTGGTGTGCACCGCTGCATCGCCTGAACGCAGCCACACTTCAGTCACCCGACGATCATTGAGATCTACAAAGCGATCCGAGTCAATGTCTTTCGCTTCCCACTCGCCCTTACGAACGATGAAGCCGACGCGCGGCGCAGCGACACGTAAAGGCATGACCGCGTACGGACCGTAATCGTCTGCGCCGTTGAATTCGAGCTGTTGGCCGGTTTGATCAACCACCCACGCCCATACGTTCCACCCGTTGTAATTTTGATCGGTCCGTGCGTAATGCACCACCAGTAACTGCTTCGCTCCGAATGTCGCCGGATCAAACGCGCGGGTGTTCGGCGTGGCGGGGGGAGGAGGGGCGGCGATGACAGGGAGCGCGGCGCAGATTTCCGCGGTGGCACCAATGCTGGCGAAGTGCCCAGCCGAGCACAGGGAGCCCGCTATCAGGGCCACGGCAACGATGACTGTCTGAAACACGTGCATCCCACAGACGATATGCGGACTTTCTTGGAAACCGCACGGTGATTGGACACTATGTTTCAATGAATGTTGCCCCGAATGCCCCTCTATCCGCACCACGCTCTTCGCGCGCCCGCCGCGCTCGGGGTGTCCGTCGCTGGAGGTCATGGCTGGTCGTTGGTGAGGGGCACCGGCCGAGGCGCGATTGTTGCCTCGGCCATGCTTGCATCGCTCTCGGCTTTCGGGTTTGCCCCGCCCATCGACACCGCAGCGACAACATCGGCATCGACAGTATCAGGCGCGCCCACTAACGCTACTGATGCAACGTCTCGCGCCGCGGCCGCTCAAGCTCTCATCGCGCAGCGCGCTGCAAGTGCGCGCGACTCGTGGTGGAGCTGGAAGCCACTCGTTGCACCGGCGCCACCAGCCGTGCGTGATGAAGCGTGGGTCCGTACTCCCGTTGATCGGTTTGTGCTTGCTCGCCTGGAAGCGGCGGGTGTTTCGCATGCACCGGAAGCTTCGCGCGAAGCGTTCATCCGTCGCGCAACGTTTGACCTCACCGGCCTACCGCCCACACCTGAGGAGGTTCGCGCCTTCGTAGCCGACACGCGCGCAAACGCATGGGAGTTACTCATCGATCGCCTCCTTGCAAGCCCCGAGTACGGCGTGAAGTGGGCGCGTCACTGGCTTGACTTGGTGCGCTACGCAGACACCAATGGATTTGAGCGAGACGGTGAAAAGACCTCCGCGTGGAAATACCGCGACTGGGTTGTCGATGCTTTCAATGATGACATGCCGTACGACCGTTTCATCATGGAACAGCTCGCCGGCGACGAATTGCCGGACCGCGACTACTCATCACTCCTTGCCACCGGCTATTACCGACTGGGCATGTGGGACGACGAAGTTCCTGATCTCGCCCAAGCAATCGCCGATGACATGGACGGCATTGTGGATGTCACCGCCCGTACTTTCTTGGGGATTGGGCTTGGTTGCGCACGCTGCCACGACCACAAGGGTGATCCGATTCCACAGGCCGATTACTACCGATTTGCGGCGTTCTTTGCTGGAGTCAAGCCTTACAAGTCCAGTCCGTTTAACAGTATTGATGCTGAAAGCGTGCTTCGTCGGGTTCGCCCTGACTTTGGTCATGTTGATCCAGAAGTCGAGCGCGCGGCGTATGTCGCGAAGCGCACATCGTTGTTGAATGAAATCACCGCCATTGAACGCGGCGCCGAAGTGGGCGCTGATGCTGCTGGTAGCGCATTTGTTGATCGCGCGCC
>CALQCP020000230.1 GCA_943329105.2 Chitinophaga pinensis
GCCTGCGCGCTCCACGACGTACCGCTGCGGACAAACACCCGCACGCTCCCTTGGTTGGTGATCGCGCCCACGTCGTCCAAATGCACTCCCACCGCGAGCGTGTCACTGGACAGCGAGACCGAAAGTCCAAACCCGTCACTCGCCGCGCCATCAGAGGCAGTCAACGTCGCCTGCGCGCTCCACGACGTGCCGCTGCGGACAAACACCCGCACGCTCCCTTGGTTGGTGTTCGCGCCCACGTCGTCGGTCGACACTCCCACCGCGAGCGTGTCACCGGACAGCGAGACCGAAATTCCAAAGTAATCATTCGCCGCGCCGTCGGCCGCAGTCAACGTCGACTGCAAGATCCACGACGTGCCGCTGCGGACGAACACCCGCACACTGCCTTGGTCCACGTTCGCGCCCACGTCGTCATACAGCACTCCCACCGCAAGCGTGTCACCCGACAGCGAGACCGAATATCCAAAGTAGTCAGACGCCGCGCCGTCGGCCGCCAGCACCGTCGCAATCTCGGGATACAGGTCGGTCAACGTCTGCGCCTGCACCGACGGCGCAAGCACCATCGAAAGGAGCGCGAGTGCGGAGGCCAGCAGCGAGCGGTGGATCGGGGTCTTCATCGGGTGATTCCTTGGCAGTCCAGGCAGCCCCCGAGCCCCGGACGCACGCGCGCCCGGCGTCCCGAGGACCTGCCTTGACTGGGAAACAGGAATGTCCGCATGCGGCCTCGGACAAATCCGACAAATTCTCCGATTCCGCGGCACGTCCGCGGACTGCCGCCGGCGGGCGGGCGGGCACTCGTGGTTGGAACCCCACGTTCGGACCGACAGCGCATAGCCTTGCGCGCCCATGCCCACCAAGAGCTATGCCGCGCTGACCCCTATGTCCCCGCTTGCCCCGCACGCGATCGAGCGTCGCGAGCCGCTGGCTACCGATGTCGAGATCGACATCCTCTTCTGCGGCGTCTGCCACAGCGACCTGCACACCGCGCGCGGCGAATGGGCCGGCGTGGTGCATCCGGTAGTGCCCGGGCACGAGATCGTCGGCCGCGTCACACGCGTCGGCTCTAAGGTGAGAAAGTTCAAGGTGGGCGACATCGCTGCGGTCGGATGCATGGTGGACTCGTGCCGCACCTGCGACCGCTGCAAGCGCAACCTGGAGCAGTTCTGCGCATCGCTTCCGACGTTCACCTACAACTCGCCGGACAAGCACCTCGGCGGCATGACCTACGGCGGCTACTCCGAGCGCGTTGTGGTGGACGAGGCCTTCACGCTCAAGGTGCCCGCCAACCTCGACCTCGCGCGCGCCGCGCCGCTCCTCTGCGCCGGCATCACCACCTGGAGCCCGCTGCGCAAGTGGGGCGCCGGCAAGGGCAAGAAAGTGGGCATCGTGGGCCTTGGCGGGCTCGGCCACATGGGCGTGAAGTTTGCGCACGCACTCGGCGCCCACACCGTGCTCTTCACCACCAGCCTGGGCAAGGTGGCCGACGGCAAGCGCCTCGGCGCCGACGAGGTGGTGATCTCCACCGATGCCGACGCCATGGCCGCGCATGCCGGATCCTTCGACCTGATCGTGGACACGGTCTCCGCCGACCACGGCCTGGACGCCTACTTGGCGCTCCTCAAGCTTGATGCCACCATGGTGCTCGTGGGCGCGCCGCCGAAGCCGCAGCAGGTCAGTTCGTTCAGCCTGTTCTTCCCGCGCCGGATCCTCACCGGAAGCCTGATCGGCGGCGTGGCGGAGACGCAGGAGATGCTTGATTTCTGCGGCGCGCACGACATCACGTGCGACATCGAGACCATCCGCATCCAGGACATCAACGCCGCCTACGAGCGCATGCTCAAGAACGACGTCAAGTACCGGTTCGTGATCGACATGGCGTCGCTGAAGGGGTGATGCCCTGCTCCGCAGCCCTGCCCGCGCGTGAGTCGGCGCCCGCAGGAGCGGGCGTTAAATCTCGGCGGGGCGGAAGCTGGACCGGGTTGAGGGGTATGTCAACGCGGCTGCGTGACTTCCCACGGTCCGTCGTTGCCGACGCGGCTGATGGTGTCACCGTCGTAACGGAACAGCCCCTGCCAGCCGCCGAGCCACAGTTGTCCTGATCGATCCTGGTAGGTGCACTGAATGGCGTTGGTGGTCAGGCCTTGGGCTTCGCCGAAATTCGTGAAGGTCTTGCCGTCGTAGCGGTACACACCGGAGTTCTCGATCGGGAACCAGATGTTGCCGGCAGGATCTTCGTATAGATCCCACGCTTCTGTGCCGTTCACGCCGTCCTTTGCGGTGATGTGCGTGAACTTGTCCCCGACGCGATAACAGATACCGTTGTGATGGGTCGCGAACCAGATCCGTCCCTGACGGTCTTCCAGTATGTCGCGGCTTGAGCGCAGGATGCTCGATGACTTCAATCGCCGCGCTTGCGAGCGCACCACACCCTTGCTGCGCTGTTGCCGCGGACTCGCACGCGGCCTTCTCCTGTGCCTCCTCTGCACGCTTCCTACGCTGCCCGCGCATCTTGTTGGAATACCAGCCGTAGTAACGCACCATCTGAAAGCGCTTATCCGGAATGTGCTGCGTGATCGCCGCGATGAAATCGCACGCGCTGAACACTTGAAAGTTGCGTTTGATCTTCGCGTTCATTCCCGAGCGATAGAGAATCGAATCTCCTGAGCGATTCATCTGCATCTTCGCCACGGAGAATGGATTGATGATCTCTCGCAAGAGAACAGGATCCGGCTTATAAGGCGACTCTTCTTTATTTACATAGCTGTTAAACCCAGCGTACAGAATAACTATCCGTGCAATTAGAAGCTAAGCAGCAAGCCAACGCTTTCGCTCAGTTTTTGAGAATTTTTCTATCGCGTAACGAAGGGTAGTTCTAGGCATTTTATTAACATTCGCCTTTAGGTAATTGCGAAGCAGTGGTCCATCTTTCTTACCCAACTCACGCAGTGACCATCCGACTGCTTTATGGATTAGATCATGCTCATCTTTTAACAGTAGATCGGCCATCTCCAATGTTGGATAGGGATCACCCACCTTTTGAAAAGCAAAGGTAAAAATTACTGCCATTCTTCGCTCCCAAAGATTCTTACTTCGTGCAAGTTTTTTAAGAGTTGTAAGCGCACTTTTCTCTTCAAGCAGATATCTGCCCATCCGAACCCCGGTAACATCAATTAGATCCCAGTTATTTATCTGGCCAATCTTTAATTGACGCAGGTAAAGATCAAAGTATTTCTTTTGCAAAGTTCTGGTCTTAGTCTTTTCAAACTGGCTAACTAAGATCAAAAGCCCACAGAATCTAACCTCATGGAAATCAGAGTCGATTAGTTTTTTTATTTCAGAAAGTGATAAATCGGCATACTTCTTAGCAATCTTTCGATTTTGGGGAACCATAACACCTAAGAAAATATCTCCGTGCGCGTAATCACCGGGACCAGTTTTAAAAAACCGCTGTAAATCCCTTGCCTTATTTGGTTTTGCTAAAGCTTTTAATTCTTTGATTACTAATTGCGCACTCATAAATTCCTTGTTAAGAAATATCTTGTATTGCACGCGATCTGTAATCGCAACCTTGTCATAAAGCTTTCGGGCGACCTCATTATCTGGAGCAGTAGTCCAGTAAAGCCGCTTTGATCCTGCCTGCGTTGCAATCTTTTCTAACTCACTTATTAATGCTCTACCAACCCCGCCGCCTCTTACCTTTTGGTCAACATAAAGATCTTCTAGGTAACAAAAATCTTCAACCTCCCAGGTTGATGGTCTAAAGATGTAGTGAGCAAGACCTACTACCTGGCCATCTTTTTCAGCAAGTAGTCCGTTAATATTAAAATCTGAGTGGATTCGCTGCCAAGTTAATTCAAGCTGTTCATCAGATAATTTAGATTTATAAAAGATGATGTACTCTTTAAATAGCTCAAGCCATCTAGTCTTATCATCTACTGTGATTGGGCGAATCAAGATTGACATACGCACATCTTAACTAGCGGTATTCTCATTTAGCCAGCCGATCTATACTCTTAAGCCATGGCCGTTTTAGTCTTTGGCAGTTTAAATCTAGATCTCGTTACCTACGCCAATAAATTACCGACAATGGGTCAGACGGTAATTGGATTGATAGGAATTCGCTTTTCCAGCGTCGCGAGCGGGCGCCCGACAAGTCCACTGTGAAGCGTGTTTTCGTGCACTCATCGTAACTGCGCTGTGCTTCAATGCAAATATCGGGCGACAGTGTGGCACATAGGCGACCTTCGCACTCGC
>CALQCP020000231.1 GCA_943329105.2 Chitinophaga pinensis
ACCCAACGTGCCATATGAACGGCGAACACCCCCAGTATCTACCCAAAGAAGTTCCACCACTCCCGCACTCTCATTGCTGAAGCGAATACGTGACTGTCGCGTACCGGGCAATGAACGCAACTCTTCGTTCACCAGCAACCGTTCCGCGAATCCAGCAGTAGCTGAACCGCGCTCCGTGCGCGCCCCCGTACGCGGATCCACCTCAACTACGGTTCCACCCACGCCGCGTGGCAACAGCCACAACGTTCCATCGACGTTCCATTGCACATCAGCGGCCGGGTCGCGTAGCAGCGATTCCCAGTCCGGCTGCGGCGGCTGAGGTGCAGCAACCAACGCAACAACTATCAGTAATTCAGCAGCAATCCACAACATCCCCGCACGATACGCCCATTCCCGCTATACCTCTCCGAGTGACTTCCGTCTGCATGACTGCCGCACTGAACACCCTGTCTCTCATTCGCCGCACGCAACAACAACCACAAGGAGGTACCCCCATGAGACAAGTGAATTCAGCGTCCGAGCCCTTCATGATGGTGCTCGCAGCGTGGTTGGTGGGGATGTCGTTTTCGCCCGGCTGCTCCGGACCAAGTCAACGGCAGATGGAGCTTGACCGTCAGTACACCGAAGAGACACGCTTTCGAGTGCAACTCACTTCCGAGTTACTCGACGTTGCCGATACCGCGGCGGCTTTGTTTGAAACAGAAATCATCAACGCGCGGCTTGCAGGTCGCCCCGAGCGTGAAATTGCGTATCTCGAAATCACCCGCAACGGCGCCGTTGCAAACTATCGCTCCTTAGCGCTTGGGCAAGATGCTTGGGGGGCGCTTGTGGACCTCTATGTGTTCTCCGACTTGAGCGTTACCGCATGCGAACATCGTGCGCGTCTACACCCAGACCTTGCCACGATTAATTGCGATGCCACGTACGCCGAAGTGCACCGCCGAATATTGGAGATTGCATCCAAACCCGACCACATCACGCCTGAAAAACGGGCGGTTCTCGACGCTGCAATCACTGCCTACAAGACCAAGCACCCAAACATCATCAGCGCCGGAATGATCCGCCTTGAAGATCTTGCCGCATATTCCGGCACGGCTTCCGCTGTCTTTGACGCCGCTGAACCAGACATGATGAGCCCCATCAGTAACGCAGCCACGGAACTTGAGCAAACCCGACTGCTTGGCGCACACGTGGTGTGGCTTGCAAGCCGACTGCCCACCGCCGCGGGATGGGAGGCGCAAGCCACCATTGATATGGCCATTTCGAGCCCCGCAGTGCAAGATGGGCTGAACCGCGTGCAAAAGCTCAGCCAGCAACTTGATACCACCGGCGTCACGGTGACCGCGCTGAGTGCCAACACATCATCACTGGCAACTGATATTCAAAGCCTTGCCATCAATGTCAAAGAGCTGCGTGAAGAACTCGGGGATCTGGAAGGCGATCGAACCCTGGTGCGCGAAGCGATCGGTGCGGCAGCGATCATGTCCGCACTTCTCTTGCTGGTACTTGCCGCGGGATTCTTTACGATTGCACGTGCTGTACGCACGCGTCAGATTCCAAGTCAAGCACCCGGCGCACGCGAAAGCGCGTAACGGATCATCACCGTCGACGGCATTGGTGGATACGAAACCACCGCACGGAATCCTGCAAAGTCGCGGCGATCCCACCCGGAGCGCGCAAACACGCTGTCCACGACTCGTTGCTGGTCCGGCAGCAAGTCGGTGGTAAATGAGTCGCGGGCTGGATCCATGCGAATGATTGGCTCGTCAATCGGCAGGCGATAGTTCTCACGCGTTGCTGGATCAAGTGCCGTACCGCCGAACGGTCGTCCATACACCAGCAATTCCGGGGTAAAGCTATTCAGGAGGTCGCGATGAACCAGGATGTCAATATGCACAAACTCGGTTGGCATGGTGACCAGCGCGCCCATTTCGCCATGTTCACTGTCGCTCTGTGTGGGACTGCTGTAACGAGGCACCGCAGCACGCTCTAACCCGCCAAACATGAATGTCACTGAACCGCGCTGGCCAACCGGTCCATCCATGAGTTCGTGCGAAACACCCGTATCTGTCTTGATGCTCCGAACCTCTGCACCCACCGGTGAGCAGAATGAGCGCATCACCAAGTGCGGTTCACCGGGAGTGGCTGGCTGCTCGATCGCTTCAAGATTGCGCCCGCCCGGAAGTTCACCACCAACCGTGTCGTAACTAGTGAACCGAAAGAGCGGCCAGCCTTGCACGGGCCGCAGCCGACGAATGTCGTGCAGCCCGCCAACCAGCGCTATGTCCAGCATGTCCGGCTGCTCGGCGCTCGGCGCAAGAAATTGCGTCATGGAACGAACGCGCGCCTGCACGCCCCAAATTCCCGAGTTACCACGGAAGGCCAGTTTGCGCGAGACCTCAAGCGCCCTGCCACCGCGCGACATTCCATCCATCAAAAGTTCCAACGTTGGTCGATCACCAACGTGCGTGCGCACCATGTCTTCAAACGCCGCAAGCGTTGAGCGCACGGCACTGACTGGCGACGCATGGGGTCCCGAAGCCTCCATGGCGCAGAGCAAGATCTCCATGCCTTCGCTGCCAGGAATCAATGGCACCGCTTCAATGGGATCCACCGATTGAATGACCTTGGCCACCTTCCACGTCAGATTCTTATTCAATTTGAATTGACGTGACACTGCCTGCGGGCGCGCCGGGTCAGCACCCACGGCGGCGTACAGCGCGCGCAGGGCGTTTTGAAGGTCAAGCGCGCAGGTGCGACACTGCAGGTCAAAGTCTTGTGAGGTGGGGGTCACGGGCGAGCCAAGATAGACGGGCGGAAGGGGCTGCAGGGAAACAAACTGATACGAACCTTCTCAGGTCTTTCCTTAGGGAACTATCTACTCCACCATGTCTCCATAGGATGAGACGAATGAATAACAACGGACTCCTTTGGCGCGGGTCATGGATCGCCGTCCTCCACACCACGGTTTGGGCGTCAGCCACCACAGCCGGATCTTCCCCGCTGCCCCCAACAACCGCCCAAAACTCGCCTGCGCAAACGCCGCCGCCCACCGCCACAACCAGTGCTCCGATCGACGCCCCTGGCCTACTGAATGTGGTCGCGTACGGACCGTCGGTCTGGTCTGGAAGCGCGCCCGTCGGTGATTCGGGATTCGCAACGCTCAGAGCATGGGGAGTGCAAACGGTGATCTCAGTCGATGGTGCAGCACCCGACCTTGCACGCGCGAACGCCGTGGGTATCCGCTACGTCCATCTGCCCATTGGTTACGACGGCTTTGATGACGCTCGCAAATTGCAACTGGTACGCGCCGTGCGCGACCTTCCGCAGCCGATCTACATTCACTGCCACCACGGAAAGCACCGCAGCGCGGGTGCTGCTGGAACCATCGCGGTATCGCTTGGCTGGCTCACCACTGAGGCCGCACTGGCGCGTATGAAGATTTCTGGCACAGCGCCCAACTACACGGGTCTGTATGCGTGCACTGCTTCCGCTTCGCTGCTGACTGCAGCAACCATCGATCAAGCATCGCCCGAGTTCCCTTCTGTCACACGGCCGAATGGATTGGTGGAGGCCATGCTGGCGATCGATGACACCAACGATCGGCTCGTTGCAATTGAACGCGCCGGCTGGAAAGTGCCCGCCGATCACGCCGACCTCGTTCCAGTGGCTGAAGCTGCCGCGCTTGCCGACCATCTGCGTCTGTTGGCAGCGTCGCCGGAGATCGCGGCCCGACCACCATCATTCCGAGACTTGCTGGCTAAGAGTCACGCCATTGCCCAACGACTCGAAGACCAACTAACCACCGTGCCGAGCGGAGACCCCGCGCGACTCTCCGCCGACATGCAGGCGCTCCAAGCCACCTGCAAGGAGTGCCACGCCAGTGCGCGCAATCAGCGCCCCGCTCCGCGCGACGTTGGAGCTACCTCAGGCTCCACCGTAGTGAGCCCGCAACCAAGCACGCCCTAAGTCTCATAACAAACACCCTGATCCTTTGAATCTTCACCAGAATCAGGAATTCGCATCGCAAAAGGGCGGTCTCGGGCTATGTTCATGCAGAGGGTTTCGCAGGAAGCCCGTACTCGTCCCCCATTTAAAGAGCCACACTTGAACATCAACCCACGAACCGTCAGCTTCGTTGTTGTCGCCAGTCTCACCGCATGCGTCTTCGCTGACGTGGACACCGGTCCCAACGGTCACGGTCCGCTGCCCACACCGGCTGTTGAGAAGCC
>CALQCP020000232.1 GCA_943329105.2 Chitinophaga pinensis
ACAACCCGCCCCCGGCTTACAGCCCGTACATGGCCGGCACCTTCGCATGCAAATGCCGCATGAACGGCTCCGCACTTAGTGGTGCACCAGTCACGTGTTCGCAGAGTGCCGCACTGAGGTGCCGGCGCCCGTGCCGATGAATGTTGGTGTTCAGCCAGCCAAGGAGTGGCCGGAACTCGCCGCGGGCAAAGCCGTCATCCAGACCGGGGATCACCTCACGCGCACGCTCAAAGAACTGCGCCGAATACAGCGTTCCCAGCGTGTAGGTCGGGAAGTAACCGATCATGCCGCCCGACCAGTGCACGTCCTGCAGACATCCCCGACGATCGTCCGGAACGGTGAGCCCCAAGTAGTCCTTGTACAGGCGATTCCACTCAGCAGGCAAATCCTTGACATCAAGGTCGCGTGAAATCATGGCGCGCTCCAACTCAAAGCGGATCATGACGTGCATGTTGTAGGTGGTTTCGTCAGCATCGACGCGAATGAATCCAGGCTCCACTACGTTGGCTGCCTCGTACATCTGCTCCACGGAGAACCCGTCAGCGGCCGATCCGAAGTACTCGGGCATCTGCTTCTTCGCCCACGTGAAGAACTGTCGGCTGCGGCCCACCTGATTCTCCCACAGACGGCTCTGGCTTTCGTGAATGGAGAGGCTGACGGCCTCGCACATCGGAGTGGAAATCCAGTCCTGGTCGAGCCCCTGTTCGTACATTCCGTGGCCGGTTTCATGCATGGTGCTACCAAGACCGTCAAGCATGCAATCAGCGGAATAGCGGCTGGTCATGCGAACGTCACCACCGTGGCTACCGCCGCAGAACGGGTGCGTGCTGCGGTCCAATCGTCCGCGTTCAAAGTCAAATCCGATCGAACCACTGACGAAGCGCGCGAAGCGTTCCTGCGCATCAATGTCCATCGGATGCGAATTAAAGGAGTTGTCTGGTCGACGCGGCGCGCCCTTGACGGCATCAATGAGTGGCTGCAGGCGTTCGCGCAGTGGCGTGAATACCCCTTCCACGTACTTGGCCGTACAACCGGGCTCAAAGCCGTCAGCAAGCGCATCCCAGCGCTCTCCTGTGCTGCGATTCCAGCCGAAGCAATCAGCCTTCTGCTTGTTCAGGTTGACGATCTTCTCAAGCCACGGGCGAAACCGTGCGAAGTCGCTCGCCTTGCGCGCCTGCGCCCACTCGTGCTGCGCAATGCTGGAAACCGAGGCCAGTTCCTCAACGAGCGCAGCCGGAAGCTTGGTGGCGCGCTCCCAGTCGCGACGGAATTCACGAATGTTCACTCGATCAGGGTGCGTCTCCGGAAGGTTTGCGGTTGCTTCCGCTGCTGCTTCAAGCAGTTCGCCCAGTCGCTTGTCAGTAGCCATGCCATGCTCAAGCCGCGCCAATTGCGCAAACTGCCGCGCGCGATGCGCGAGACCGCCGTTCGGCATCATCGTCTCCTGGTCCCAACCAAGGATCGCTGCAGTGCTTCCCAAGATCCGGGCTTCACGGGCCAGTTCAGTGGCAGCAATGACTGCGGGATGTGACGTGGCGGTTGGTGCGGCAGAAGAACTCATGGTGGTCATGAGGGCATCATAGGAACATCGGTGTGAATTGCTGCCCGTACAGCGCAGGCGCGCTGACTCCGTAAACGCGCGATGCGCGCTCCAGACTGGAACGCGCATCGCGGAATTGCTAAGAAATTGGCTGTATCAGTGCAGTCGAATCAGCTCTTTGGAGCCATCGGTGCCGTCTGTGGCGGAGCCGATGAGGTACTTGCCGGAACGATCGGCTCCACGTACTTCACAACGTCCTCGCGACGCGCATCAACGCGATTGCGCGCGTGATCAATGGCGCCCCATCCGCGGGAATCCTTGGCAGCCTTGTCCGCACCAGCATCGACAAGCAACTTGATCTTGTCCACGTCGCCGTATGCGCACGCCACCAAGAATGGCGTCATTCCCAGGGAGTTCCGAACAGTAATGTCCGGGTTCTTCGCCAGGATGATCTGCACCGTCTCGGTCTTGCCGGTACGGAGCGCGCGCATGAGCGCAGACTCGCCGGTCAAGCGATCGATGGCCTTCACGTCGGCGCCCTTCGCGATGAGTACTGCCACCGTCTCTGGCTTACCAACGCCGGCAGCCCACATGAGCGGGGTCATGCCGTTGACATCCTGGATGTTGGGATTGGCGTTTGCATCCAGAAGCAGCACAACGGTCTCAGTGGTTCCAAGACCGGATGCCCAGAGAAGCGGCGAGCCCTGCACTTGATCGCGAGCATTGACGTCGCCACCAGATGCCAAGAGTGCCTTCAGCACATCAATCTTGCCACGCTCAGCAGCCACGGTCACTGGCGTCTTGCCGGTGCGGTCCTGCGCATTGGGATTGGCCTTGGCATCCAAGAGCATCTTGACGATCTCCATGTTGCCGCTCTCGGCAGCAAAGTGCAACGCGGTGCGCTGCGACATGCGCTCAGGAGCCTCAGTTCCGCCGCCCGCAGCCAGTGCTGCCTTCATTGCAACCGGATCAGCCGAGCGCGCTGCCAGCACAGTTGCCGGAGCCGCCTCGGTTGGCTTGGTTGCTGGCGGAGGGTTCATTCCTGGCTTAAGTGCACGCTTGACCAACAGCGAAAGTTGTGGAGCCTTCGGGCAGTCGGTCATGATGGAAATCTTGACTGAACTACCAGCGGCTTCCCACTTCTTCCAGTCGATCGAGACTTCGTGCGAAACGCTCGAGTCGGTTGGCATGCTGACCAATACATCGGGAAGAACGCTAGTGATCTTGAACGGTGCGTTCTCAACGCTGACCAACTTGACGACCATTGGGGGAGCATCAGGTGATGTTGGGCCGTCGAGCATGTCCTGCGAAATGGTGATGTACGCCTTGACGTCACCCTTCACAGTCAACATCTGCGGCGCGTGACCTTCAATCTGGAAGGTCACCATCTTGGTCAACTGAATTCCAGCCTTGGCACCCGGCTTGAGAGTGATGTCAATCTCAGCCGATGCGCCCGGAGCGATTTCTCCCGGAGGTGCAGTCGTGGTGGTGCAGCCGCAGCCCGGAACGATCTTGGAGATCTTGACGGGCTTGTCGAGAATATTGGTGACCTTGATCTTGCCGGTCTTGGCAACTTCAGCCGACATCTCGCCGAGGTTCAGGATCTCTGGCTCAAACTTGATGGCCTGGCGCGCGTCAACTGGCACAGCGGGTTGCACTGGAGTGACCGCCATTGGAGCCTGGCTCGGCCCCGGATTAGCGGCTGGCGCTTGCCCTCCTTGCATCTTTGGGTCAAAGTAGTCAACCCCTTCGGGCGATGGCATCGGGGCGTCACCCTGCGGCTTGGTGGCGGTGGGACCACTGTTGCCGGGTGCCGTGGATCCTGGCGTCTTTGATGTTGGGGCTGGAGCCTGGTGAGCGGCCAGGAGCGCAACCATTGGCAAGATTGCGAGGCGAGCGATGGTGGTACCAAACTTGAACGTGTGAGCCATATAGAAAGTGTGCCTCAGATCAGGGTGTAAATGGTCGAGCGGTGCAATCTTCGTCAAACCCGCGAACTGAACGCGCCGAGCGATCAGTCAATTGCCTGTCCGGACCAAGATTCTACCTCGACCATCGTCATGTTCACGTTAGCACTCGACAATTTCTGCCCGCCACCGGCGGATTATGAGTCTGTTCGTCCGAATTCCGGAAGGGACAACCGACATGCGATGCCCGCAGGTTCCGTACACTTCTCCTCCCATGTCGACCCGCTTTGATTCGCTCCCGGAACACGTTCAGCGCCCCCACGTCCGCCGATTTATCCCGGTGGTTCAACCCGCGAAGGCCAAGGACCCGGAAGGCAAAGAGCATGATGTCACCCTGCTCATCCTGCAGGACCCTCTTCGCCTGTCGCCCCAGCCATTCATGATGCCGCTGCAAGGCACCAACCAGCAGCAAATTCAAACGCAGGTGAATCAGTGGATCGGGCTGCTCTTGGCACTGAATGGTGAGCAACACATTGAGGAAGTCTTTGAACGCATTGGCGTGCCGGCCGAGGCGCAGCCGCAACTGCTGCAGATGCTTGGCAAGCTTGATGAACTTGGGTATCTCTGGGGACCAACCAGCGAGGCGCTTGAGAAGTCCAAGATGGACGACATTCGAACGCGCGGATCATTCCCGCTGCCGGAAGAAGCGCGCCGTCCAGAGATTGCTGAACAGCTCCGCACCTTCATGACCGACA
>CALQCP020000233.1 GCA_943329105.2 Chitinophaga pinensis
CTGCTCGACATGGCCAAGATCGAGGCTGGTCGCATGGAAGTGACCATGAGTCCCGCATCGGTAGCAGATTTGTTGGAAGGATTGCAAGCAATCATGCGCCCGGTAGCGCTGCAGAAGCGGATCGACTTTGAGCAGCGCTTGACCGATGCCGTGCCCCGAGTAGAAACCGATGCTGGAAAACTGCAGCAAATTCTCTACAACTTCATGTCGAACGCCGTGAAGTTCTCGCCTGAAGATGGAGTGGTGATCGTTGGTGCCGAGGTGCTGGATCGCAACGGCGCGCAAGTAGTCCGCATCAGCGTGACCGACCACGGTCCTGGCGTACCGGCGGATATGCAAGACACGATCTTTGAGAAGTTCCGGCAAGTGGATGCAACGCATACGCGCCGTGCGGGTGGCACTGGCCTTGGATTGGCCATTTGTCGCGAGCTTGCAGAGTTGCTCGGCTGCACAGTGGGATTACTCAGCGCCACGGGTCGCGGCAGTACCTTCTGGGTGGAAGTACCACTGGTGCATCGGCCGCGTGAGTTGCGGCCATTGATGCAAGCGTGAGCCGGTGATGCCGCAGAAACACCAGCTGATTACTGGCTCCTCGCGAGCCGCTCACTCGCTTGTCTTGTCACTAGCTCGTCACATGTCACCAGTTTGTCACATGTCACCAGCCTGTCACATGGATCGCATATCCACGCGTTCCGTGATGCGCTGATCGGCGTCGGGCGCCATCCGTCGCGGGGTGCTGGCATCAAGGCGAGCTGGCATTCCTTGTGGCCAGAGCGCGCTCGCCACTTCAAGAACCGCGCGTGCCACGCTCTCCGGTGCAACCGAACCGTCTGGGCAGAAGTAGTCGTAATCAGCCCATGACAGCGTCAGTGACACGCCCGCAAGCGATCCGTCTGCACGAATGTCCTGCACATCGAATCGCCACCCGGTGGGTTCTTCGCGTTCGGAGATGATCTCAAAGGTGCCAGGCATGACGGACGATGCTATCTGCGGCGCAGCACGATGATCTCCCCACCGCCAGCATCGATCCACCCCGGGAATCGGGCTTCTTCCACAAATCCCGCGTCCCGCAGTTGATCCGCGGCAGCAGTCAAGGTGCGCGGATAAAGAAGCACGGCCCACGCAGCAGCGGGGTCGCGCAGATGTTGCTCAAGCGCGGATCCATACGGACCGCTTCCGGGCATATCAACACGCAGCGGCACCGCGTACCACTGATGCACATCGTCAGGAAGGCCGACAGCAAACGCGCCCTCGGTGGGCGTTCGGTGGCTGGCGACATACATGACTGCTTCGCGAATTTGCTGGCGCGGGCCGAGTGTTGCTAATGATGCGATCCATGCGCTCGCAACCAGCAGCGCCACCACCCGCGCAGCGATCGGCTTTCGATCATTGATTTCCAACAGTCCAGCCGCTAACAACAGGGCGATACCGGGAACGGTGAATGCCAGGAAGCGTGCGTACAGCCAACTGCCAAGAAAGAGTGGGAACGCCAGCGCTACAACGGCGCCCCCCAACGAAAGTAGGAGAGCGGTGCGCAATCGAGCATCGCGGGTCGCCGCTGCGATTCCAGCAACTACCAAGGGCAGCGCTGCCAGTGAAGCCCACACTTTCCATGATCCGCCGATGGACAGGAGCATCATCCATCCCTCAGTACCAAGCAGCGTTGGCTCATTGCCATCGAGTGCGCGGAACTCACTTCGAATGGCAAACAGGGCGGGAAGAATTGGCGCGTAGACCAACAGCGTGAGCAGTGCGGCCATGCCGATCGCCATGAGACCAGCGCGCGCGGCCTGCGTCGGAGTTCCGCCGGGCGTGGATGACGCGCCGCGCAGTAGCACCACCACGCACCACGCCGCATGAAATGCTGGAACACAAACGGTTACCAAATGCGCCCAGATTCCCAGGGCACACGCCGCGGCGTAGATCAGCCACGCGGTCCGTGTTGGACTGCGGAGCGCGCGCAGAAATGCCGCCGTCATCAGCGCGGAGAAGAGCATCATCAACGAATACCCGCGCGCCTCGGTGGCGGGTAGAACCGCGATCGGCATAAGTGCGGTCATGAACGCAGCCGTCACTGCAAGACGCACGCCCTTGGCATCGCGCCCGAGTGCGATCATGGCCAGCCACGCCACTGCGAGCACGGCGCCAACTCCCGCAAGGAAACTCGGTAATCGCACGGTGACTTCATCTACGCCAAGCGCTGCCCCCGAGCACCACGCGAGCAGTGAATGCAGCACGTGGTTTGCCTGCGTGTAGTAGGTGGACACCGCGCCCCATGGCCCGTTGATTGAGTACCCAAGAAACGCGGCGATTTCGTCGTACCACAGACCGTCGGTCAGAAACGGTGCGCGCACTGCGGCTGCTAGGAGCACCGCCGCGGTCATGGCCATGACAAACCGACGCGAATGTTGTTGTGCAGGCGCGTCAGGCATGGTGCGGCCTCATCGCGAAATTCCCATCGATTCTGCTTCTTCAATCGACGCTGGCTCAGGTACATCGAAACTACCTGCCGATGGGCGCAATGACAGTGTCTGCATAGCAATCGGCACAGCGTGCGCCACTTCTTCACGCACCGTGGTGCACGCAAAGAATGCCAAGGCACGGAATCCAGCGCTCATGGCAAAGATGGCTACGTACGCACCGCCCATCATGCCGACGGCTTCCAGCGATCCCATTCCAGTCAGCGCGATTGAACCAATCATGCTGCCGGCCGCAGCGGCAAAACTATTGAAGAGCATGAAGAGCGCCAGCATGCTGGTGCGTTCTTCTTCGCGAATCGATTCGAGTGCCAAGAAGAAGAAACCTAACTCATAAGCGCCGAACATGGCGCCGGTGAGCGCTTGCAAACCAAGTAAGTACCAGAATGAATCATTCACCAGCCACAACGCGCTGAGCGGCACAATTCCTAATGCGCCCCATACGAAGAGTCTTCGCGCGCCGTGTTTCTGTGCAATGCGCCCCCACAGAGGAGCGGCCATACTCTTTGCTGCAAAGCTAGCGGCGATCATTGCTAGTACGGCGGCGTCACTGAATCCAAGCTGTCGGCTCATGTACGGCGTGTAGAAGGGCTGCGCAATCTGCACGGCAACGGTCATCAAGACCACCGCGCCCAGGAGTCGCCCATCCGCGCCGCCGCGCACGCGCTGCGCGAAATCGATCCAACCAACACGGCGATGATTCTTGAGATTGAGGCCGGGGGCTTCGCCTTGGCGGTTGAGAAACAGCACGCTCCACAAGCGGCACAGTCCAGCAAGACCAAAGACGGTGGCAAAGGCAGCCATCAATCCCAGGTCGATACCCATGTCAATACCTAACAACCGCTGCGCGCGGCCTGGGTCACCAAGCATCAGTACCAGTCCACCCACCAGTAACGCACCCATGATGGAGATTTGATAGATGCGTGACCGCCATCCGAAGTAACGCACGCGAATTCGCCGTGGGAACAGCGCACCAACCCATGTGTTCCACGCGGGTGCTGCCCCCAGATTCACTGCCCAGTAAATGCTGGCCACTGCAAAGAGCATCCAGGTGGGCATGGCGCCCAGCATGGCAGCCACCACCATCGGCACAAAGCTCAGGCATTGGATGGTGGCGCACAACATGATCCAGCGGCGCGGCGAACCCATGCGTTCGATGCCCCATGGCGCACACGTTTGCAGCACCGCGCCCACCAACTGTGGAACGGTGGAGACCAGGCCGGCAACGGCGTCTCCCTTTCCAAGCGCAAGTGCAAAGAGCGGAAAGTTCGTTTCGCCCAGTCCAACCATGAACGCATGGGTGACACCATCCCCCGTGCAGTTGCGGAGGTCAGATCGAATGGTGCGATGGTCGTGTGCGCGAACGCGTCCCGTCACGGTTTCGCGCCGGTACCAGGTGTCGTTGCCGGCGGGGGCGTGCTGCCTTTCGCGCCGCTTCCGCCTGGTCCAGTTGGTGCGCCGCCCGACGGACTGAACGAGCCGCCGCCCGCACCTGTGCCGCCGCTGCCTGCGCCGCCGCGTCCACCAGCGCCGCCGGTGGTTCCAGTACTGCCGCCGCCCGCTGAGCCGGTGACGGTGGATGTTCCAAAGCCGGTGACCTTGGACACGCCGATTGGGGCAGTCATGTCAACGTATCGACCACCCGTGCGCGTCGGTGCCTCCGCGGGCAGGGATCCGTAACCAGCCACTTGCCGCTGCACGTAGTCCGGCGCGCGGAC
>CALQCP020000234.1 GCA_943329105.2 Chitinophaga pinensis
GGCGGAGGTTTGTCGAGGCTACCCTGCCCTCCCACGCTCTGCAAAGGGGTGGTTCAGATGCGGGGACAACCCGTCAACTAGAGAAGTACCGGCGGAACTCGTTACAATCCCACGCGCCCATGATCCAGCGAGTTCGCCCCGACCAACCAGCCCTCTGCCGACTCGCACTTGAGGACGGAACGGTCTTTCACGGCCATCCGTTTGGTCTTTGTACGGATGCAGCGACCGCCGGAGGCGAAGTGGTGTTCAACACCGCCATGTGCGGATACCAAGAGGCGCTGACTGACCCTTCGTATACAGGGCAGATCTTGGCCATGACGGCCACGGAAATGGGCAACTACGGAATTTCTGACGAGGACGGCGAGAGCCGCTCCACCGCCGTGCGCGGATTTGTCGTGCGCGAGGCGATCGAGGAGCCGAGCAATCATCGATCCATCAGCAGTCTCTCTGCGTGGCTTGCGGCGAACAGCGTCATTGGAATCGATGGGATCGACACGCGCGCCTTGGTACGGATTCTGCGGACCAAGGGTGCACTCCGTGGCGTGCTCTTTGTTGGCGCTAGTAAATCCGATGATGAACTGATCGCGATGGCGCGCGCGCTCCCTTCAATGGCGGGGCAGAATCTTGCGGGATGCGTCAGCCCAACCCAGAGCAGCTCATGGCGCGAAGGTCTTGGCGAGTGGAGATTGCGCGGACAATCGCACGGTGGGCGAACCTTCAAAGTGATAGCGCTCGATTGCGGTGCGAAGCACAACATCTATCGCAACCTGGCTGAGCGCGGCTGCGATATCGAAGTGGTCCCACACGATTTGAGCGCGGCAGAAATTCGCGCGCGCAAGCCCGATGGATTGTTCATCTCCAACGGACCCGGAGATCCCGCGGCTGTGGAGCGCACGATCGCCACACTGCGTGAAATCGCCGGTGAGGTGCCAACCTTTGGTATTTGCCTTGGTCACCAGTTGCTGGCACTGGCATTGGGCGCCAAGACTTGGAAACTGAAGTTTGGGCATCGCGGAGCCAATCAGCCCGTGCGCAATCTGCTCACTGGTCGAGTGGAAATCACTAGCCAAAATCATGGATTTTGTGTTGATGAAGCGTCGCTGCGCGCGGTGGGCGGCGAGCCGACGCATATGCACCTCAACGACGGAACGCTGGCTGGATTCCGGCACACTTCCAAGCCGATCTTCAGCGTGCAATATCACCCCGAGGCCTCACCTGGCCCGCATGATTCCGCGTACCTCTTTGACTGCTTCGTCACCATGATGGGCAGCAGGCGTCCAATTACCGCCGCTGACATGGAAGCGGCGCAACGTGCGCTCGCTTCCGCGTGACGAGCACTGCATGTCCCTGTTCGCTTCCGGTGACCGTACCGTTTCGCTCCTTGCTCAGGTGGCGGTGGAGCGATCACTGGAGCGTTACCCCGACGGACTGACGTACGCGCTGCCGCCAGAGCTTGCGGATGTGCGTGCAGGTGAGCGCGTGCGCGTTCCACTTGGACGCGGCGACTCGGCCGTGGAGGGGATTGTGGTTCGCACCATGGCCGCCGACGCCATGCCGGGTGTACCGATATCGAAACTGAAATTTGTAGAAGCGCGTTCCAGCGCAGCGCCACCCATGCCGGTGCAACTGGTGGAACTGGCGCAGTGGATTTCTGCGTACTACGTGTGCCCGATCGGAATGACGCTGGCATCCATGACGCCAGCGGCCGTGAAAAAAGGTGTCGGCACGGTGACGCGCACGTTGGTTGATCTTGCGCCCGGATGGGAAGTGGCGATCGCTGCAGCAAAGCGTGTCACCGTGCAGCAGCGCCGCGCCGTGGAAGCGTTGCGAACCGCCCAAGAAGTTGAACGACCGATGGATATTCGCGACCTGTGCGAGCGTGCCGAATTGGGAACCCCGGAGCCGGTGAAACGCCTGATTTCAGCGGGAATTCTTGTGGCGCAACGGCGCACCAAGGTCGAAGCAGAGTGGCGCGCCGAACGCGCCGCGTCTGGGGTTGCGCCGCAACTCACTGCTGCGCAACACGGCGTAGTGGAATCGATCGGTGCCACGATCGGGCAGGGATTTTCTCAGCACTTACTGTTTGGTGTCACCGGTGCCGGCAAGACCGAGGTGTACATGCGGCTCATTGAGCGCACCTTGGCCGCGGGACGCACGGCGTTGGTGTTGGTGCCGGAGATCGGTCTGACACCGCAGACCGGCGGCCGATTGATGGCACGCTTCCCGCAAGAGCGCGTCGCCATCTTGCATAGTGGACTCACTGCCGCGCAACGAAATCAACATTGGAACTTGGTGTCGGCGGGGCACGTGCGCCTGGTGATGGGCGCGCGCAGTGCCGTGTTTGCGCCGGTTGCTGATGGGCAACTCGGATTGATCGTCGTCGATGAAGAGCATGACGCAAGCTATAAGCAAGATCAAATGCCGCGGTATCACGGGCGCGACGTTGCTATTCGCCGCGCGCAAATGGCGCAATGCCCCATTGTTCTTGGTAGCGCCACGCCAAGCTTGGAGAGTTGGTTTAACGCAACCGAGCGAAAGACCAGCGCGTTGCATGTCTTGCGTGATCGCGCACCGGGGCTGCGATTACCGCACGTCGAAGTGGTTGACTTTGCTGAAGAGCGCAAGAAATTTCCTGATCGCCGCGTGCACCTCTTGGGGCCACGGCTGGCAGGTGCAATTCAAGAGACACTTGATAGCAATGGGCAAGTACTGATCCTGTTGAATCGGCGCGGCTATGGAAACTGGATCGCCTGCGCGGATCACCGATGCGGATGGCTGATGCGCTGCGAACGCTGTGATGCAGGCATGATTTGCCACACACTTCCCTCAGCGGCGGGCGGAACTGCCACGCAATACGTGCGCTGCCATCATTGCCAAGGCGAGCAGAAACTGCCGCGCACCTGCCCCGTGTGTGGCAAGCAAGTTTCGGTGTTCGGTCTAGGCGTGCAGCGTGTGGAGGAGGAACTGGCGCGGCTCCATCCAGCGCTGGTGCCAGGAACAACCATGTTGCGCATCGATGCAGATTCCATGCAGGACGCCAACGATTTCCATGATGCACTGGGGCGCTTCGGCGCCGGCGAAGTGCGGCTCTTGGTGGGAACGCAGATGATTGCCAAGGGACTGGACTTCCCTGGCGTTCGCTTGGTGGGCGTGGTCAATGCGGATACCGCACTGAACTTGCCGGACTTCAGAGCAGCGGAGCGGACCTTTCAATTGGTGAGTCAGGTCTCCGGGCGCTGTGGGCGCAGCGCGGAGGCGGGGCGCGCCATCGTGCAAACATTCCAACCTGACTCGCCCGCCATCAAGCTTGCAGCGGCGCATGACTATGAGGCGTTTGCAAGCGAGGAGCTGGCGTTGCGCGAACGATTTGCACTGCCGCCATGGCGGCGGATGGCGCGCGTGGTGATTCGCGATGGGGACGAGGAGAAGGCGCGGGTCATGGCGGAGGAGCTGGCGCGGGCGCTGGCGATCGAAGCGGGACGGATGAATGCAGGTACGGGTGCGGGTGCAAGTACGGGGGTAGGCGCAGGCGCGGGCGCGGGTGCCGGCGCCGTTGAAGTGGTCGGGCCCATGCCCTGCCCCATTGCGCGGATTTCTGACCGTTGGCGCATGCAGGTTGAGATCACGGCTCCAAATGCCGCCAGCCTTGGTCGATTCCTGACTGCGGCTCGAAATGCGAAGATCCTGCGCCCGGGCGAGACCTACGCCGTGGATGTGGATCCCGTGGCGCTCATGTGAGTAGACGCACGGCGATTTAGGCGTCCGGGAAAGCGTCGTTTACCCTATAATCGTTGGACTTTGCGCATCGCGGGCTGCGATGGCACATCTAGGAGCGCGCGACACCATGTCAGACAGTTCGGGACACGGCCAAACCCCCCACTCGCCCCTCGCTTCCACTGGTCGCGCGGTGAACGCGTGGTCTCCGGAATACATCGAGCAGATGCACGCCGCGTGGCTGCGTGATGCCGGGTCTGTTGGTGATTCATGGAACCAGTTCTTCTTGGGTTTCGAGCTTGGCCTGGACCGACCAGCGAAAGCCACTGCGGGCGCAAGCACCGGTGCTGGCGCTGAGACCGCGGGCGCAAGTCATTCCGCGCAGCCGAAGGTGCAAGCGCTCATTGATGCGTATCGCCGCCTTGGTCATCTTGGCGCAACGCTTGACCCACTGGGCACCGTGCGCCCCAAGCCGCA